>NZ_JCAMRN010000054.1:0-25230 GCF_059620965.1 Geobacter sp. PheSNFMC | reverse complement strand
GAGTTGCTGCGCAAGGTCAAGGGAGCTGCCAGCTCTATCTTCGGCAGGCCGATGACCACCTCGGCCCCCCGAACGATCATTGCCCCCCCCCGGCAGGTGCGGCCCGCTCCGCGCCCCTCGCAGGCCCTGACCGGCAAGTTCCACTACGTGGGCATTGGCGCCTCCACCGGCGGTCCGGTGGCGCTCCAGGAGGTGCTGGGCCGCATCCCCGGCAACTACCCCCACGGCATCGTGGTAGCCATCCACATGCCCAAGGCATTCACGGGACCCTATGCCGAACGGCTCAACAGCAAGTGCTCCCTCCAGATCAAGGAAGCAAACGACGGCGACATCATCCAGCCCGGCGTGGTCCTTGTTGCTCCGGGCGGCCGGCACATGGCGCTGGTTCGCCAGGGAAACTCGATCGCGGTACGGACGCTCTCCACTGCCGAGTGTCCCCAGTACATCTACATTCCCTCGGTGGACCACATGATGACCACCCTGGCGGACGCCACCAACGGATCAGCCTTGGGAGTTATCCTTACGGGCATGGGGAGCGACGGGTTCAAGGGGATGAAGCACCTGAAAAGCAAGGGTGGCATTACCATCGTCCAGGACGAGGCCACCTCCACCATCTACGGCATGCCGCGGGCTTGCATCGAAGGGGGCGTCGCAGACACGGTGCTTCCCCTCACCCAGATCGGTTCTGAGATCGCCCGCCTGGGAGGATGATCAGCGCCGCGCCGAGAGGAGGATACCCCCCCCGCGAATCAGGGCACGGCACCGGGAGAAGCCGGTCCGCTTGAGGCGGAACAACAGCAGCGGTCCGGCCAGGGCCGGACAGTGGGGGACAAAAAGCGACAGTTCTCCGTTGCGGTCGCCCCCTGTTTCGGGGCAGGAAAGGAAACGGGCCAGCGGAGCCAGAGCCGTCCGCACCCCCACCGCACCACGAGAACCGACAGATGCGGCAGTCCCTGCACGGGGGCTGCCGTTTTTCGTGGCCGGCGGCACGAGGCACCACGCCGTCACCAGAATGAATGTCCACAGCCGTTGCAGCATTTTCACCCCAGGTAGCCGTCGTGCGCTGGACAGACGCGCCAGGGCCGGCTAGAATCCCCCAACCATGAGCACGCACCACGCCCCGCTCCACCCATGTTTCGATCCGGTCGGGACATCAAACCAACTGTCACGGCTTCTCGTCTCCGGCCCCATCGTCGACGCCGATCTCGACCGGCGCATCGCCCGCCTCCGGGAACGGTTCCGCACCTACTGCGACACCTATCCCTTCGGCATATGGGACAGCGGACTCGTGGTCACGCGGGAGATGCGTGCCCAGACCGACATCCTTCTTCCCCTCGCGGAAATCCGGCCGGCATTCGTCCGACTGTTCAGGCTGGCGCTCCGGTTTCCCCCGCTCCTGGAAGCGACACCCCTGACGACCGCCGGCTCATGGCTCGACCTGCTCGAACGGCTCGGCACATCCGCGGCCCGGACGAATCCGGCCCGGCTTCTCGAACAGTTGGCCGGGGATGGCGAACGGCGCACGGGCTTCGTCTTTTCCCTTTTCATTCCCCGCCAATACGGCGGCGGCTTCGACCGCTACCCGGGCCAGACCGTCTTTCTGAAACGATGGATCGGGCAGCGGGGCGCCCCTGAACGGGGTATCTTCTCCGTGCTCGACGCTGCCTGCGGCTGTGGCGAAGGGACCTACGCCCTGGCCCGCCTCCTGCTGGATGCGGGAATTGCGCCGGAGCGCTTCCGCGTGCTCGGCAGCTCCCTCGAAGAGATCGAGCTCTTTGCGGCCCGCCACGCGTTCTTCCCCCACGACCAACGGCGCGGGGAAATCCTGCGGAGCTTTGCGGCGCCGCTTTTCGCCGCAGGAGCTGCGACGTCCATCGGGTTCGTGCGCGAGGATATCAGGGAGGCGACGAATGGGGCCTGGGACGTGATTCTCTGCAACGGCATTCTGGGAGGACCGTTCCTCCACGACCGGCAGACGCTTGAGCGCGCGATCGCACGACTTGCGGCCCGCCTGGCTCCGGGCGGGCTCATTGTGGCGGCCGACCGGTTCCACGAGGGGTGGAAACGGCGGGTCCCCGCAGCCATGCTGGAAGAGATGCTGCGCAACGCGGGGCTCACCGTGCTCGCTGCCGGGGAGGGCGTTGCCGGGGTCAGACCCTGATCAGGATCCCTCCCCAGGAAAGCCCGCCGCCGAACCCCATCATGAGAACGAGTTCCCCCGGCTTGATAGTGCCGTTGCGCAGGTATTCGTCCAGCGCGAGCCCCACCGACGCGGCGGCCGTGTTGCCGTAACGATCCAGGTTCAGGAGGAAACGTTCTTTGGGGATACCGGTCTTGCGGGAAATGAAGTCGATGATCCGATAATTGGCCTGGTGCGGAATGATGTGGTCCAGATCGGCCACCGCCACCCCGGCCTTGGCCGTCACTTCCTCGATAATCTGAGGGATTACGTCGGTGGCAAAGACAAAGACCTGCTTGCCCGCCATGCGGAAGGAATTTTCCCTCAGGGCGATGGTCTCGGCGGTCACCGGCTTGCGGGACCCCGACGAGGGTACCTGGATCAGTTCCCAGCCGCCGCCGTCGCTCCGGATGACGCTCTGGAGGATACCGGTGCGCTCGGTGGTCCTTCCCAGAATGACCGCGCCGGCGCCGTCACCGAACAGGGGGCAGGTGGTCTGGTCCTGAAAATCGAGAATCTTCGAGTAGGTGTCGGCGCCGATCACCATGATCCGCCCGTATTTGCCGGACCGGATGAAGTTGTCCGCCGTTTCCAGTCCGAAGACGAAACCGCTGCAGACGGCATTCATATCAAAGGCAAAGGCATTCACTGCGCCGATGTTTTTCTGGACCATGCATGCCGTGGCCGGCAGACACATGTCGGGCGTGGACGTGGCCACGATGAGGCAGTCGAGCTCCCCTGCCCCCAAGCCGGCACGGTCAAGGGCCTTGAGGGCCGCGGCAGTGGCCAGGTCGGACGTGGCCTCGTGGGGAGCGGCGAACCGGCGTTCCCGAATGCCGGTTCGGGACTGGATCCACGTGTCGGCGTCGTCAACCAGGTATGAAAAATGGGAATTGGGGACCACCCGCTCGGGAACCTGGCCGCCGGTGGCAAGGATGATTGAATGAAACATGAGACTCTCCGCTCCCCGTGAAACACGGAAGCCCACACCGGGGCTGCTTGATAATTCCTCGAAATATCTCACATTTCACGAGCAAATGTCAAAACAATTAACCGTCCGCATCCGTGTCGTCGCCCCGGTCGAACAGGGCGTCGACAACGGCATAGCACCAGACCGCGGCAAAAAAGGCGAGCAGCCCCATGGCAACCGCCCCTCCTGATGCCATCGCTTCGGTAACGGCGCCGGCATCGACGACCCCCGTGATCTTCGCCTTGACGAGCACCGGCCCCAAGCCCCTGAGGACCACGAAAACGGCACCGATAAGAAACACGTTGGACAGCAGGAGCAGTATTCCCCCCTTGGCCCTCCGGCCGTTTTTGAGCTGGCCGAGGCCGGGGAGCACGAACGCAGAGAGAAGCGCAGCCTTGATGTTCAGCTTCATGGGAACATTCCTTCCGGGACCCGGGAATCCATGGCCTTGCGCGGCACCATTCCCGGGTGTAATATCAATTGCTCAGTTGTTCCAACTCTGGTACTAATGCCCTGACATGAAGGCACAGGTTGCGATGACACGACGCGAAGAACTTATTGCACTCCTGAAGGACCCCGCCAAAGAGGTTCGCGAGGCGGCGGCCAGGGCCATCGAGCGGATCGAGGGTGCGGGCAGCTTTGCCGAAGTTATCGAACAACTGAAAAAAGGCAACCGCGGCGCCAAGATACGAGCCATCTACGCCCTGGGAAGGATCGGTGGCGAACGTGTGCTTACCCCCCTCATGTACTGCGCCATGCGACCTGAGGAGGACATACGGATCGCCGCCATCGACATGCTCGGCGCCCTGGCATCTTCCCAGGCATTCCCTCTGCTCGCCGAATGCCTGCGCGAGCCCTCGGCTGCGGTTCAGGCCAAAGCCATCGAGGCACTGGGCAGATACCGGACCCCGGAGGCCCTTCGCCTTATCCTGCCGTTCCTCGATGCCCGGGACGGATTCCTCGATGCCGAGGCGGCCCGCGCAATCGGGACCATCGGCTCGGCGGACCATGAGGGAAAGCTCCTCTCTCTCCTCTCCTCTCCCCATCCGGCCACCCGTGCAGCGGCAGCCGAGGCCCTGGGCACCCTTCCCCTCGATTGATCCCAAAGTTCAGCCGAGATAGCGGTTGACATCAATGACGGTCATCAGCGGATCAACGACCGCAACAATGCGCGTGCCCGTCTCCCGCGCCAGGTCCCTCACGGGTGCCGGTTCCAGCAACCGGCCCGACGGGTCCGCCACGACCTTTACCGCGGGGCGCTCGCCCGCGCTGGGGTCGGGGCGGAAGACCACGGCCACTTCATTGGTATCGAGGCGAACAAGCGTTCCCACGGGAAAACGCCCCATCATCTCGGTGAACGCCTGCACGAGGCCGCTGTCCAGGTGGCTGCCGGCGAGGCTCCTGAGCTTCAGGAGGGCGTCCTTGGGATTGAGGGGCGACTTGTAGACCCGCAGGGTTGTGATGGCATCATAACAGTCGGCAACGGCTATGATGTCACAGAACCGGTCAAAGGCCAGGGCGCGGGCCGATTCGGGATAGCCGGCACGGTCGAAACGGATATGATGGCCGAGCACCGCCCGGGCGATTCGCTCTCCCACTCCCGGCATCTCGTCCACGATCCGGGCCCCCTCCTCCGAATGCCTTTTCATGCGCTCGTACTCGTCGGACGAAAGCCGACCGGGCTTATTGAGAATCGCTTTCTCCACCCGCGTTTTCCCCACGTCATGGAGAAACCCGGCCATGCCGAGCTCTCCCAGCTCGTCCCGCTGAAGCCCCGCGGCCGCGCCGAGCGACATGGAAAGGATCCCGACGTTGACGCTATGATGGAAGGTGTAGTTGTCGTAATCCTTGATCATGGCAAGGCCGAGCAGCGTGGCGCGATCCTGCATGATCATGGTCGCCATGCGGTCGACAATCCCGCGCAGTTTGTCGGAACTGGGAAGGCGCCCCTTTTCCACCTCGCTGAACAGACCGGTCACCACATGCAGGGCCTCGCGATAGGTCGCGCCCGGGTCGTGCTCCTCATCCCCCGGAGAAGGAACCTCGGTGGCGCCACTGCCGCCGAGCTCCACCGAAATGGCAGCGATCCCCGCCCGCTGCACCTCGGCAGCGAGCCGCTCTCCCAGGAACTCGCGCCGGGTCAGCAACTCCACGAAACGCTCGATCTCCAGCGGGGTCACGCCGGCCCTGAAGGCGACTGCCTCCACGTGGCGATTGGTAAACAGGGAGGCAAGCTCCTCCTCGGCGGCGGTCGGCGTGAAGAACAGGTGGTTCTCACAGAAAAAGACCCCGTCAATGACACCGATACGGACTTCGGGATATGCCCGGAGGAGCTCCGCCACATGGTCACCCAGGTGGGTGAACTGCTGCACCACTGCCGGATGGGAGCCGGGATAGAGCAAAACCGCCCGCACCGCGCCGGCCAGGAGAAGGACGAACCGCTGGGCCTGAGGCTGAGCAATCCTAATCATTAACGGACTCCCTCCGACGCCGGATGTCTTCTGCCGCATCGGCACTGGCCACTGCAAGCATGCCGCCTTGCATTGTCAGCACATTCAGCAGGTCCAGGGCGGCCGGATCGCCGATCTGGGCCAAGGAAGCCACCACCGCCATCCGGATGTCGTCCCAGCGGCGTCGGCCGAACCAGGGTCTGTGCTCCAGCAGCCGGAGCAGATACGGTACTGCCCGGCGGTCTCCGATCCGACCGAGGGCCTGGATGGCGTCCCTCTTGAGTGCTAGTGATTGCTTAAACGGGTCGCGGCGCTCGATGAGGGCGCAGAGGGGCTCCACCGCGCGGCGGCTCTTCAGGAGACCGAGCGAGATGACGGCATGACGCTTCGTCAGTTCATCCTCTGCGGAGAGCAGGCCGATAACCGCCTCTTCCGCCTGTTCGCCGCCGATCTTGACGAGGCTCCTGAGCGTCTCCCGGCGCACCCGCGCATCCGCATGCACCAGACAGGCCCGCAGGGGCCCGACGCTTGCCGGATCACCGATCTCGCCCAGGATGACCGCCGCGTTCCGCACCACGTACCAGCGGCTGTCGGCAAGATGCTCGGCCAGGAGCCCCCCCGCCTCCGCACCGATTGCAACGAGTGCCTCGATGATGAGCTTTCGGGCATTCCTGCTCTCTGCCAGCGTGAGGCGCTCAACCAGCAGGGCAACCGCCGGCGCGCCGATCTCCCGGAACAGGTCGACAAGGGGTTCCCGCTCCTCCCCGCGCGCCTCCAGGCGCCCCACGAGAAACGGAAGCATGGGCCCTCCGGCCGCCTTCTCGAAGGCAAGGAGGGCATACCCCCGCCGTGCGATGCTCGCCGCTTCGCTCTTCGCTTGCCGGTGCAGGCTGATCAGCACCCACAGAATCCGCTCGAACTCACCCCGGTCGCAGAGCTCCGCGCAGCGGGTCGACAGCAGCCGGGCAAGCTCCCGGTACCGGTCGTCGCTGGTTTCCCGCTCCATGCGGTCGATTATGGCTTCCGCCTCCAGTCGACCCTCTTCCGGCGGCCCCCCCGCCTCCCGACCCTCTTCGGGCGCCTCGCCCCGGGCCGCCACCTCTTCGGCGGTGGATTTCGCCTCCTCAGGGGCACGGTCGTGGACCGCCGCGGCGCGGGCGAGTTCGACAACCGCCCGTTTGCGCCGGATCTCGTCAAGGTCCATTTCGTTGACCCAGATGGTCGTCAGGCCGAGCTGGGTCATGAGCGCCTCCATCCCTCCCGCCTCGTGGATGTCACGATAATCCGTGGCCAGAAGGGTAATGAAGAGGGAAAGATCGGCCGCGCCGAGGTCGGGCAGGATCGTGAGCCGCTTCACCCGCCGGATGAACAACTCCCGCGCAAGGGCCTGGGTCATGGCTGTCGGCTCCACAAAGGCCCCCCCCTCCGAGGTGGTGAAACCGCTCTTCCCGATGACGAACGCGAGCTCATGCCCCCAGAGGGAACCACGGAGCGCGGCATGGGCCCGCGCCAGGACTTCGGCGCGCTGGGGATGCCCCTCCGGATAGAACGTCAGGGCCTTCAACGCCCGATAGAGCTCGGCCAGCACGACCCCGTACTGACCGGATCCTGCCGCAGGCCTGCCCGTTGCGGTCCCTCCCTGTGTTCCCATTACCCCTCCGGGTCGACAAGCGATAACATGTGAATAGTAGCCTACGCGGCAAACCAGTGTCAAACCCGCAGACTCAACCTGATGCCGACGGTCGATTGACAGCCGGGTGGCAAGGCGGTAGTATCCGCTCACCCCCGAGACAAGGACACCCCGTGAAAATCGTAACCCGTTATGCCTGCCAGAAATGCGGCTACCAATCGGCAAAATGGCTCGGGAAATGCCCCGACTGCGCCGCCTGGAACAGTTTTGTCGAGGAGATCACCGGCTGCGGACGGAAGAGTGGCTCCCCCGCGCCCGCAGCCACCCGCCCGGTCCCCATCTGTGAGGTGGCCAGCGAGGCGGAAACACGCCTGTCGTGCGGCATCTCCGAATTCGACCGGGTACTGGGCGGCGGCCTCGTCTCCGGCTCTCTGGTGCTCATCGGCGGAGACCCCGGCATCGGCAAGTCCACCATTCTGCTGCAAGTCATGGACCACCTTGCCCGGACCGTGGGACCGGTCCTCTACGTATCGGGCGAGGAATCGGCGCGACAGACAAAAATGCGCGGTGAGCGCCTGGGCATCGGGGCGCGTGAACTGCTGGTCCTTGCCGAGACCTCCCTCGAACTCATCCTGTCCCAGGTTGCCGCTCTCGCCCCCCGGGCCCTCGTGATCGACTCCATCCAGACCGTTTTCAGCGCGAGCCTCGAATCTGCGCCCGGCAGCGTCAGCCAAGTGCGTGAATGCGCCGGCAGGCTCATGGAGCTGGCCAAGCGCAACGGCATCCCCACCCTCCTTGTGGGACACGTGACCAAGGACGGCTCCCTGGCGGGCCCACGGGTGCTGGAGCACATGGTCGACACGGTGCTCTACTTCGAAGGGGACCCGGGGCATGCCTTCAGGATTCTCAGGGCCGTCAAGAACCGCTTCGGCTCAACCAATGAAATCGGCGTATTCGAGATGAAAGAGGGGGGCCTCAGCGAGGTGAGAAACCCGTCGGAGCTCTTCCTGGCCGAACGGCCGCTCGGCGTCCCGGGATCCGCCGTCGTCACCACCATCGAAGGGAGCCGCCCGCTGCTGGTGGAACTGCAGGCGCTCGTCACCCCCTCGTCCCTGGGCGTACCGCGCCGCACCACCCTCGGGGTCGACCACAACCGCCTCGCGCTCCTGGTGGCCGTGCTCGACAAAAAGGTCGGCCTCCACCTGTCGGGGCAGGACATCTTCCTGAACGCCGCCGGCGGCGCACGGCTCAGCGAGCCGGCCATCGATCTGGGCATGGTGGCGGCCCTCGCATCGAGCCACCTGGACAAGATCATCGACCCCCACACGGTCATTGTCGGCGAGGTGGGCCTTGCGGGGGAAGTCCGCGCCATTACCCAGGCGGAAACACGGGTGCGCGAGGCTGCCAAGCTGGGCTTCACCCGGGCGGTCATCCCCGCCGGCAGCGTCCGGCAGGTTGGCGACGTGCCCGGCATGACGGTCGTAGGGGTAAAATCCTTGGACGAAGCGCTGGAACAGTTCCTCTGACCGATCCGACGCGCTTTTTTACTTTACTTGATTAGCCGTTTCTCTTACTATTTACAGCAGTTATACGCAAAGGAGATTCGGAGAATGGAAAGTGAGAAGCTCGAATACTTCAGAACCATACTCAACGAAGAGATGCGGACCCTCCTCGATGAGGCAGGCAAGACCGTCTCCGAGATGACTTCAGACAGCACGCCGTTTCCCGACCCCAACGACCGCGCCACCCAGGAGTCGGACCGTAACTTCGAGCTGCGAATCCGGGACAGGGAACGCAAGCTCATCAACAAAATCAGAGAGGCCCTCGAACGCATCGACGACGGCAGCTTCGGCACCTGTGAAGTGTGCGGCGAGGAAATCGGCGAGGGACGGCTCAAGGCGCGCCCCGTCACCACCCTCTGCATCGACTGCAAGATGGAGCAGGAAAGAAAAGAAAAGCATCCCTGACCAGTTCTCCCCCTCTCGCACCCCTTCCCGCGGAGTCTTGGATGGCCGTTCGCGATCCCTACACCATAATGAGCAGTGCCATTCGGATCGCCAATGCGACCGAACACTCCCATGATGAACGGCTCAAGTCCCTTGCCCTTCTCATTGCCGAGGCATTCGGCGCCCTTTCCGCCACATTCTACCTCCTGGACAACGCCGGCCGCTCCATCGTCCGGAAGATATCAAGCGCCGACTCCGGCACCGGCAGCGACTGCCGGATACCGGGAGGCCAAGGCATTGCAGGGCTGTGCGCCTCAAGCGGCAAGCCGGTCCGTCGGAACAGCGCAGAACGCCATCCCGACGAAGTTGTTACGGGCAAGGAACAAGCCATCGCCGCCTTTCCGATCAACTGCCGGGGACAGACTCTGGGGGCCCTCGCCCTTGGGGTTCCCCACGATGACCTCCTGACCGACGACGATCAGGACATGCTCGCCGTAATCCTCATCGAAGCCGCCAGCGTGGTGCGCTGCAAGCGGCAGCTCGAATCGGTGGAAAAGCGCATCCGGGAGCTTTCCTTCCTCAACCAGATCAACGGGGTCATGCTCTCGACCATTGAACTCAACCGGCTCATTCACCTGCTGCTGACCTCCCTCACATCCGACCTGCCGCCCCTGTTCGACCGGGCCATGCTCTTTCTGCTCAATGAGCGCGCCGGCATCCTCCAGGGGATGATGGGCATCACCTCCGCCCAGCAGACCGACAGCAGTGTGCCGCCCGAACCCAGGGCAAGACGGCGGTTCCCCGTCCGGAACGCGGACTTCGACTCCGTTGTCAAGGCCACGCGCCTCCCCCTTGATGCGTCCCTCAACCAGATATCCCGGGCCGTCCTGGAGCGCACCCTGCTCCACGTTCAACACCCCGACCGGGAGCAACCGGTTGACCGGACCCTCATGAAGCAGTTCGGCACATCGTCCTACGCGGTCGCCCCCCTCGTGTCCCAGGATCGCGTGGTCGGCGCCATCGTCGTCGACAACCGGCTCACGGGCCGTCCCCTTGCCGGCGATGATCTCGGTATCCTTCACCTGGTTTCCGGACAGGCCGGGATGGCCATTGAAAACTCGATCCTTTTCCACCGTCTCGAAGAGACGAACCGAAACCTTCAGGATGCCAAGGAGCGACTCCTCCAGGAGGAAAAACTGGCAGCCATCGGCCGGATGGCGGCCAGCATCGCCCACGAGATCAAGAATCCTCTCGTTTCAGTGGGGGGCTTCGCCGGCAGGCTCAAGAGAAAGTTCTCTCCCGAGTCCGAGGAGTGGCTTTACGCCGACGTCATCGGGCGCGAGGTGCAGCACCTGGAAAAGATGCTGGGCGACATCCTCTTTTTCTCGCGAAAGACCACCATCTGCTATACCCGCTGCGGCATCAACCAGATCATCGAAGACGGGCTGGCAACCATGGCCGTCCCCCTGGAACAGAGAGAGGTGGTTGTGGACAAGCGTTTCGCCTCCCGGCTGCCGACCCTGCTGGGCGACTGCCAACAGCTCCGCCACGTCTTCACCAACCTGATAAGCAACGCCCTGGACGTCATGGAACCGCGGGGGATTCTCACCATCGAAACCGGCCCGGCGCGGATCGACGGCAAGCGGGCCATATCCGTCAAGGTAGGCGACACCGGCAGCGGTATCGCCCCGGACGTGCGCCACTCGATCTTCACCCCCTTTTTTACCACCAAGGAGAAAGGGACCGGCCTCGGCCTCGCCATTGTTCACCGGATCATTACCAACCACGGCGGACGGATCGAGGTGGAAAACCGGCCCGAAGGAGGCGCCCTCTTTACGGTTGTTCTTCCCACCTCTCCCTGATTTTTTAGTTTTCATCTTCAACGGATTGGGTTATATACTATCGTTTCGCACACAATTCCTCCGGGGACGTAGCTCAGCTGGGAGAGCGATGCGTTCGCAACGCATAGGTCGAGGGTTCGATCCCCTTCGTCTCCACCATTATCAAAAGGGTACCGATGACCATCGGTACCCTTTTTACGTATCTTCCCGGAGATTATCCCGGCTCGTGCCGTAACACAGTCGTTCATGCACTAAAAAGGGGGAACCGGTCAGCCGGTTCCCCCTTTTCATTCATGCAATGCTGCAACTACTTCAAGATCAGTGCGCGCCTCCGCTCAGGAAGGCGTACAGCATGAGCACGACCAGAGTAATGCCAATGATTACCGCAGTGAAACCAAAGGTTTTCACGATGAAGTCATAGGCAACGCCACTGGTCTTCTTGGCGGCGAATTCCTCGGTGATGCCCAGTTCCTCATAACGCTTCCACTGGTCGCCACGCTCTTCGATGAACTCGTGCTTAGGCAACTGGCCGTTGAAGATGACGAAGTCCATGGGGAACTTCTCGGGCCGGCCGTGAGTGTTGAAGAAGTGGACCGTGAAGATGAAGCCGGTGGCGAGCAATGCTTCGTCAGAGTGGACGATGGTGGCCACGTTGAACATCCAGCCCGGCAGGAAGCTGCCGAAGAACTCGGGGAACCAGAGCATCAGGCCAGAGCCGCCGATGGCAAACATACCCCAGAAGACTGCGATGAAGTCGAACTTCTCCCAGTAGGTCCAGCGCTCGAAGGTCGGCTTCGGCCCCCGGAACAGGAACCAGCGGACCATCCCCGCCACATCCTTGATGTCGCGGAAGTTGGGCATGAGAGAGTCGGGGCCGAACATGCGCTGGAGCCAGTTGCCCTTGAGATCCTTCCGGACGAAGAGGAAGTGGAAGGAGAGGAGCAGAGCACCGACGAAGTAGACGAAGGTGATGCCGGCACCGATGCGGTGAACGAGCGCGGCATTGGCCGAATGCCCGAAGATGTGATCCATCATGAACTTCGCCCAGTGCTGGTTGCTGAACTTGAGCGGCAGCCCCGAGAGGGACAGGATCAGGAAGCTGATGATGACCAGGAGATGGAGGAAGATGTGGCGACGCTTGAAGCGGCGGTACACCTTGTGTCCATCGGGAATGTGGTGCTCGGCATGGCCGTGGATGAGGGCCTGCTGCTTCTCGCGGTTTTCCACGAAGCCGCGGAACATCCAGAGGAGCGTGTGGACCCAGAATACGGCAAAGGTGCTGACGAGCAGGCCTGTCATGGCGATGAAGGTGTAGTAGAGGATCGGATACTTTGCACGATCACCATACTCACCGTGGGAGTAGAATTTGGTGAAGAGAGGGGTCGCCTTCGGGTGGCACTTGGCGCAGGTGGCGACCAGGTTCTGGGGATTAACGCTGGAGTTGGGATCCTTGGCCGGGAGCACGCCGTGGGCGGTGTGGCAGTCGGCGCAGCCGGCGACCTTCTCGGGGAAGCCGAGGCGGTAGTTCTTGCCGTGGTAGCTGTCCATGTACGTCTTGACGGCGACGGTGAAGACATTGTTGCGCTCCATCATCTTCTCGTCGGCGTGGCACTTCAGGCATACCTTGGTGTGGAACTCCCTGTTCTCCTTGGACTTGGGGTCACCCAGCGGCTTGATGTCGTGCAGATTGTGGCAGTCGTTGCAGGCAGCCGAATCCATGTTCCCGGCCGCGACGCCCTTGCCGTGGATCGAGTTGCGGTAACCGGCCTCCTTGTCGTGGCACTGGATACACTTGGCCACAACCTTGCGCTTATCCTTGTTCCAGTAGGTGTGGGTATGGATGTCGGTGTGGCAGTCGGCGCACATGACCTCTTTCTGGGCATGGACGCTGGCGTAGTGCTCGGAGTTTTCCTTTTTGTGGCACCGTTCGCAACGGACCTTTTCGACCTTGACCTCGCCCTTCATGTGCTTGGTCAGATCCGTGATCTCCACGTGACAACTGGTACAGGCATTCTTGCCGTGCACCGAGGCGGAGAACGCCGCGGCCGAAATCTTGTTGCTGTGACAGCCGAGACAGGTGGCGGGATCAATCGCCATGCCGCTCTCGGCCGCTGCCGTGCCGGCAAGAGCTACGAACAGCAGAAACGCGGGGAACAGCCGGAGAAACGTGGACAACATATATAACTCCTCCTCTGTTGGTGTATTCTATTTACACAAATAGAACACGGTATCGCCCGTGGATATCCACATCTATATCCAGACAGGGCGCATCATTAACAACCACAATAAACAGTAATCACAAGGGGGGATATTTTGCGTTAATCACTACCATAAAACTATATTCTAAAAATAAGAGCGTTTCAATGAAACAGCTCTGAATCCCGGCGATACTAATACACGCAAACGAGAAAAAGCAACAAAATTGTATGATTTTTTTATACAGGCCGTAACAGGAAAAGCGGTAAACGCCCGTCCGTGAGTGCCAGGCCTATGTCACCACGACAACGATTCCTTCTGCCGCGGCAAAATCGAGAAATTCCCTCGCTTCATCCCGGCCCAGTCCGGCACGGGATGCCGCAGCGCCGGCCCGGTCAGCACCGTCGAGACCCTGCAGGAACTTCGCATATGACTCAAGAAGGGGTTCAGTATAGACATCCCCTGCCCGGGGGTAAATGACCGCCCATGAGCCGGAAGGGGTAAAACAGTCGCGGAAGGACGCCAGATCCACCTCTCCCGCTTCGAGGATATCGACGATTTCATAGGAGAAATGGGCGAGCCGGGCCGTCGGAGCGAGGGAAAAGGCCGTTCCGAGCAGGTCTCGCCCCGCCAGTTCCCGGTCGGTTGGAAGAGGTGGCGGCGGTGCGAGCAGTGCTGCCGCAAAGTAGTAATGGTAGTCCACCAGGTCGAGTGCCAGGGAAAGAAGCGCAGTCCGCTTGCGGCGCCGGAAGATCCGGTCGAGAAACTCCCGCTGCATGAGCCAGATATCCTGATCGGTGAGGTCGGGGCCGCCCCCTCCCTTCTGCCGGGCATCATCGAGCCAGGCGGCACACTCGTCGAGCAGGGCGGAGGGAGAAAGGCGCAGGGCCGACGCCACGCTGTTGAACCAGGCAACGGCCCTTCCGCGGGTATAGAAGATGTCGCAGGCTTCGGCCAGGCGGGCAGCCCGCTCAAGGTCCGAGGAGGAAAAGGTGGGGGATGACGTCAGGGTATAGGGAGGCGTGGCGCGATGCTCCAGCCCTTCCAAAGGCGCCCGGCTGGCGAGGATGGTGCCGGGAAGGATCGCCAGGGGGAAGATGTCCAGGTGATTCGGGTAGAGTTCCAGGGCAAAGTCGAGGCTGCGGCGGAACGCGGCCAGGGAGTCGCCGGGGAGCCCGTAGATCAGGTCGAAACCGAAAATCGCCCCGCTTTCGTTGAGCAGGCCGATCCGCTCGCGAAAGTCGTCGAGATCCAGGTGGCGCCTGATTCTGCGCAGGATTTTCGGGTCGGCGCTCTGGAGGCCGATCTGGAGGGAACAGGTTACCCGCGCGAAGAGCCGGGCCATCTCCCGGTCGATGAACTCGCTCCTGACCTCGAAATGAAAATGGATATGGGGGGCCCGGGCCCGGATCATCTTCAGGATTTTTTTTGCCCGTTCCCGGTCCTGATTGAAGGTGGAATCCAGGACGAACACCTGGGAAACGCCGCTGCGGACGATCACGTCAAGCTCCGCGTCGATCCGTTTCAGGGAATAGCGCCGCACCCCGCGCTCTCCCTTGTCGTCAAAGCAGTATTCGCAGGAAAAATCACAGCCTCGGGCGAGCTGCCAGAGGATGCCGGGATAGCCGGACGGATCGATAACCCCCGTCAGCAGGGGCGAAGGGGCGGTATCCAGGAGGCGGATCGGACGGGCCGGGACATGCCGGAGCATGCCGCTGTCAAGCCAGGCCGTTCCCACGGCGCCCCGGCCCGGTTCACCGGCATCAAGGCGCCCCACCACATCGAGAAAGGGAATTTCCCCCTCACCCTGGATGAGGAAGTCAAAGGAAGAGCCGGCGAGCAGCCCTGCCGGGTCGGCCGTTGCCTCGGGGCCACCGGCAAAGATATTCAGGCCCGGCGCGCGGCGACGCAGCTCATCCGCCATGGCCCGGGCGTCGTCCCGGTTCCAGAGGTAGAGGGAAACCCCGACGGCATGAGGATCGCGGGCAAGGATGTCGTCCACCCAGGCGGCAACATCACCGCCAACAAAAAAATCGCACAGTGCGACCTGGACCCGGGCCAACAGTTCCTCGTCGGTGGCGAGATATGCCGCGAGACAGGCATTGGCGAGGGGAACGGCCTGGGGCGAGGGATAGGGATGAATGGCAACAAGGACAACCTTCACGTCAGACTCCGAAAACCAGGAAGGGAAGACGCATCAGCGGCGGGGACGGGCCTTGATCTTGGGCACGCCGTTTTCCACTACCACGCGGAACTCCACCTGATCGGTGCCATATTTGGCCTTGATGACCGGTTTCTGGCGTTCGATGGCCGCGGCAACCTGATCGCGGGAAATCGTTTCCGCAGGAAGGTTGCAGGAACGGCGCGCCTCCACGAACTGGTGGTAGAGATCCTCCGCCTCATTTCCGGGAGGCGGGGGTTCGTGCTGCCGTGCCTTCGGGGCCGAGCGTTCGTGGATCGCCATCCGGAACCGGTCACGGGAATACCTTCCTTCCTCCATGAGCCGGAGAATCCGGTCCCAGTACTGACGGTAGCTGGCGTAGCGGGAAACAAGGGAGGTATACTTGAAGTTGAGCATGGTATTGACTATCTTCACGGCTGAGTGCTTGCGCGCCAGCCGGTCGACCGTCTCCCGCAGGCGCAGGGGTTCCCGTTTCTCGATGCCGAGGAAGTACTGCTCATACTTGATGATCAGTTCATTGAGGCCCTGCTCGAACTGGTGTATGTCTTCAGGTATCCCCATAGACCCTCCGGCAGAAGACTACTCCAGAACCCATCCCGTGTAAAGGCGAAAGCTCGCGGTTTCGCCACGTTAATCACTTGACGGGAAACCACGGCATCGTTTAACGTTACTTGTTTTCTGATACGAGTTAATTACGGACGCATTCAGTCTGGGAGGAATCCATGAAGAATCTTGCGGCGATCATCCTTGCCGCCGGCAAGGGGACGAGGATGAAATCGGGGCTCGTGAAAGTCATGCACCCCCTGGCCGGTGCGCCGATGGTGGCGTGGCCGGTGGCGGTGGCCCGGCAGGCCGGCGCGGGACGCATCGTTGCCGTGGTCGGCCACCAGGCCGAGCGGCTCCGCGAGCATTTCGCCAACGATGCCGACATCACCCTGGCCGTGCAGGAGGAGCAGCTCGGCACCGGGCACGCCGTTGCCTGCGCCGCCGGGGAGCTGTCCGGCTTCAGCGGAAAAGTTCTCATTCTCTGCGGCGACGTCCCCCTCATCCGCACCGAGACCCTGCGGGCCATGGCGGCGGCCCACGAGGCGACCGGGGCGGTCCTGACCGTGCTCACGGCCCGCCAGGAGAATCCCTACGGCTACGGGCGCATCATCCGCGGCTTCGACGGCAGGGTCATCCGGATCGTGGAGGAAAAGGATGCGACCCCCGACGAACGGAGCCGCACCGAGGTCAACGCCGGCATCTACTGCGCCGAGGCGTCCTTTCTCTTCGATGCGGTGAAGCGGATCGGCAACGACAACGCCCAGGGGGAATATTACCTTACCGATATCATTACCATGGCCAATGACCGGGGCCTGCGCTGCACCGCCCACCCGGTGGCCGACCCGGTGGAGGTCATGGGGATCAACGACCGGATCCAACTGGCCGAGGCAGCACGGCACGCCCGCCGGCGAATCGCCGAGGAACACATGCTGAACGGCGTCACCCTGGTTGACCCGGCAGCCACCTACATCGACCAGGGGGTCGTCATCGGCGCCGACACCACGATTCAGCCGGGAGTCCAGATCGCCAACGGCTGCCGGGTCGGCGAAGGGTGCACCATCGAGGCCGGCGCGATCATCAAGGGGAGCGAACTGGGCGATCGCTGCGTGGTGGAATCGCGGGCGGTGATCCGGGGCTGCCGGCTCGGCAGCGACGTGGTCATCAAGGCAGGCACCGTTATGGAGGATTCCACGGTCATGGACCACGCCGCCATCGGCCCCATGGCCCATCTGCGCCCCGGCAGCGAGCTCATGGCCCACGTGAAGATCGGCAACTTCGTGGAAACCAAGAAGATCGTCATGGGAGAGGGGTCCAAGGCATCCCACCTGACCTACCTGGGGGACGCCACCATCGGCCGGAACGTGAACGTGGGCTGCGGCACCATTACCTGCAACTACGACGGCGTGAACAAGCACCGGACCGTCATCGGCGACGACGTCTTCGTGGGGAGCGACGTACAGTTCGTGGCGCCGGTCACCATCGGCAGCAACACCCTCATTGCGGCCGGCACCACGGTGACCCGGGACGTCCCGCCGGATTCGCTGGCCATCGCCCGGACGCCCCAGGTGAACAAGGAAGGCTGGAAGCTCAAACAGCGGGACCAGTGATCATGACGCGGGGATCGCTGACATGCGCCCCCATACAAACGGAGACCTGATCTATGTGCGGAATAGTCGGCTATATCGGCGCTCAGGAAGCGACCCCCATCATCCTCGACGGGCTCAAGCGGCTCGAATACCGGGGCTACGACTCGGCGGGAATCTGCACCCTCCAGGAGGGGAAGGCGGACACGCGCCGCAGCGAAGGGAAACTCATCAACCTTGAGCGTCTCATCCAGGGCACTCCCCTGGCGGGCCGCATCGGCATCGGCCACACCCGGTGGGCGACCCACGGCCCCCCTTCGGAGCGCAACGCCCACCCCCACCAGGCCGGCTCCATCATCGTGGTGCACAACGGCATCATCGAAAACTACCTGGAGCTGAAGCAACGGCTCGTGACAAGCGGCCGGGTTTTCAACAGCGACACGGACACTGAAGTCATCGCCCATCTGATCGACGACAAGTTCGCGGGCACGGGCGACTTCGAGCGGGCGGTCCGGGAGGCCCTGGCCGAGGTCCGCGGGGCCTATGCCCTCTGCATCCTCTGCGAGCGGGAGCCCGGCGTGCTCATCGCCGCCAAGCAGGGTTCCCCCATGGTGGTCGGCCTGGGCGAGGGGGAATTTTTCGTCGCCTCGGACATTCCCGCCATCCTCTCCCACACCCGGGAGATGGTCTTCATGGAGGACGGCGAGATGGTTGTCTTCCGGGATGGCCACCCCACCTTTTCCACCGTGGCCGGCGCGCCCCTTGACAAAAAATCGCGCCACATCGACTGGTCCCCCCTCATGGCTGAAAAGGGTGGGTACAAGCACTTCATGCTCAAGGAGATCTTCGAGCAGCCCCGGGCGGTCCAGGACACCATCGCCGGCCGGTTGCTGGAGGAGCAGGGGGACGTGCGGCTCGAGGAGATGAAGCTCTCCGACGAACAGTTGCGGGGAATCGGACGGATCTGCATCGTTGCCTGCGGCACCTCCTGGCATTCGGCTCTCGTGGGCAAATTCCTCATGGAGGAGCACTGCCGCATCCCGGTGGAAGTGGACATCGCCTCCGAGTTCCGCTACCGCAACCCGGTCATCGACTCGAAGACGCTGCTGCTGGTCATCTCCCAATCCGGCGAGACCGCCGACACCCTGGCCGCCCTTCGGGAGGCCAAGGCCCGGGGCGCCGTGACCGCCGCCATCTGCAACGTGGTGGATTCCTCCATCGCCCGGGAAGCCCACGGCGTGCTCTACACCCATGCCGGACCCGAGATCGGGGTGGCTTCCACCAAGGCCTTCGTCACCCAACTGGTGGCCCTCTACCTCTTCACCATACGCCTTGGCCGGGCCGTCGGCACCATCGACTGCGAGCAGGGGCGCACCATGATCGCCGGCCTGCTCAAGGTGCCGGCGCTCCTGGAGCAGGCCCTGGAGACCAACGAGCAGGTGGAGCGGATCGCCCGGCGCTACATGAACGCCCGCGATTTCCTCTACCTGGGGCGGGGCATGAACTATCCCATCGCCCTGGAAGGCGCATTGAAGCTCAAGGAGATTTCCTACATTCACGCCGAAGGCTACCCGGCCGGCGAGATGAAGCACGGCCCCATCGCCCTCATCGACGAGGACATGCCGGTGGTGGTCCTCGTGCCGAAAAACAGCACCTACGAGAAGGTCCTCTCCAACATGGAAGAGGTCATCGCCCGGGGCGGCCGGGTCATCGCCATCTGCTCCGCCGGCGACGAGGAGATCGCGAAAAAGGCCGAGGTAACCCTGGAGGTGCCCACCGACGGCGAGGAACTGGCCCCGATCATCCTCTCGGTGCCGCTTCAGCTCCTGGCCTACCACGTGGCGGTCCTCAAGGGGACCGACGTGGACCAGCCGCGGAACCTGGCTAAATCGGTCACGGTGGAATAGGCGAGCGACGGCTGTGATGTCGTTTGCTGCCAAGCGGCACGAGTAGCAGTAACCCAAAAGGGGCCTTTCGGCCCCTTTTTCAGCAACGTGGCCAGAGTACTACCGGGCTGTCCGGTCCGGCCCACACCCATCATGTCGCGCTTCCCTCCCATATCGCCGGGGCGACACCAAAGCCCTCCGGCTGGACGGTACGGCGGGCTGCACCCTACCGATCGGAGTCTACGTGGGCCGAAAGCCGGATCGGTCGTGAATGCGTATGGAGGATGGAGAGGGTGCGTCCGGTCATGGGTCAGGAGTCGTGCTGGTGTCGATGGAGTTGAGAACCGGTGCCCTATTCGACCTGTCCGAGCAGGACGCCCGCAGCGAGCGAGCAGAGCACGACCAGGCAGAACAGGGTAAAAAGCCAATCCCGCTCGCGGAAAAAGACCAGTCCGGCCACCAGCACCCGCATGATCGGCGTTGCCAGGAGCACGACCAAGCCGGCCGTGATGAACCGTGGCGCATAGGCGGCCCCTGTCAGCAGCATGGCCGCAATACCGATTGTCAGCAGGATGGCGGCGATGATCGAACCGATGCGCAGCAGACGGGCCAGGATCAGTTCTATCGGCACAACGCCCTCGTTTTCCGGCTGGTTCGGACTTGTCACGGACTGACCCCCTTGTACATCATCATGACGGCCGTGTAGATGATCAGCGGGATGAAGAGCTTGCGGATGGTGGTCGTCTTCATCCTGACCATCAGCCGGGCCCCCACCAGCGCTCCCAGCAGGACCCCCAGCACCACCGGCCCCGCAATCAACGGATTCACGTCGCCCCGGACAAAGTAGACCACCGCGCCGGAGGCCGCCGTTACCCCGATCATGAAGTTGGAGGTGGCGGTCGAGGCCTTGAACGGCATGCGCATCACCTGGTCCATTGCCGGCACCTTGAAGATGCCGGCGCCAATTCCCATAAGGCCGGCCGCGGCACCCGAAAAATACATGATGATCAGGCCGGGAATGCTCCTGGTCACCTGGTAGTCAACGCGGGCATTGAGGACATGGTCGTGGTAGGAGCCGGCAAGGCCCAGCCGCTGCGATACCTTGTCGGGCAGCACCTCGCCCGGTAATTCGGCCTTGCGGGCCTTGAACATGTTATAGCCGGAATAGGCCAGCAGCACGCCAAACATCAGGAACAGCACGCGCTGGTTGAGGTAGCCGGCCACCAGCGCCCCGGTCAGCGCGCCAGTGGCGGTCCCCATCTCCAGCCACATGGCGACCCTCACATTGGACAGCCGGTCGTTCAGGTAAGCCACTGCCGCACCGGTCGAAGTGGCAATGATGGACACCGTCGAGGCCGCCACGGCTGTGCGTATCGGCACGCCGAACAGCAGGGTCAGGGCCGGCACGATGATGATTCCCCCGCCCAGGCCCAGGATGGAGCCGGCAATACCGGCCGCTATCGCGATCAGGAATATCTCCAGTGTGGTCATGATCATGCGTGGGACCTGCCTCTCTTCAATTCGACTTCGTATTCGTAGCGGTCAGCGCGGTAGAGTGTCCTGAACCACACGAGCGGCCGGTCCGCGGCACCGAGAATGACCCTGCTGACACGCAAGACCGCTTCTCCGGTCCGGACTCCCAGCAGGCGCGCCTCTTCCGGTCCGGCGCCCATGGCTCCGATCCGCTGGCTGCCGCGCAGAGGGGGGATGCCGCTGTGGGTCAGCAGCAGCGCCATGCCGTGCTGTTTCAGGATTCCCTCGTTCAGCTCTATCCCCAGGTCGCAGGGGAGCCATACGGTCGAGAGCATGAGCGGTTGCTGCTCCACCGTAACGATCCGGTACAGGTACCACCCTTCGGCACCGGGGCTCCGCTGCAGGGCCTCAGCCACCTCGGCGGTCATGGACCGGGTCTCCAGCGCCAGCACCCTCACCCGGGGATCGAGCCCCCGCAGTTGCAGCTCTTCCAGATGGCCCGTCAGATTGGCCAGCGATTCGGTTATGGGCCGATCCTGCGCACCGGCCACAAAGGTCCCCCGCCCATGCTTCCGGTAAAGCAGCCCGGCAGCCACGAGATTTGCCAGGGCCTGGCGAATCGTGATCCGGCTGACCCCGTACTGCTCGATCAGCAGCCTCTCGGGAGGAATCGCTTCGCCGGCCTGCCACTTGCCGCTCTTGATGACCTCCCGGAGATGGCTCTCGATCTGATGGTACAACGGCATGCGACTTTCCGGATCCAGCACGGGCATATCCATTCCTGGCTTCAAAATCATGTTGTCATAACAACATAACATCATTCTCCCCACAGGGACAAGCTCTGATCTCAGATCAGCCGGAGGCAGGCGTCCCGGACAGGATGGCAGCAGGCACGAGCGGCCTCCGTGAGCCCCGCCAAGCATGGCCACTGTCGGTTTTGGCCATGCCGCCGCGCCTGGTGCTGCCGCCACAGGGATGCTCGCCCAGGCAAGCCCTTCCTGGACGGCATGGACATATTCCTGCCCTGTGATTTGCCAAGCACGGTGCGGCATCGTGATGCCAGCGATCCAAGCTGGCGCGCTTTGCTCCAGCATGCCTTACCGTTAGAGCGATATCTCCCCAGCACTTCGCCCTCTTCTTCGGGGCCAACGCCTGCGGCCTGATCGGCGCCACCCAGGTGAACCGGCGGGGCCTGCGCGGGGCGCCCCGCAGAGTTGGCGCGTAACTTTAACTTGTATCAGCCGGCAACTCTGTACTATGTTTTCTCACATGCACGCTGGCTTGAAACGTTTCTCAGGAAATACCCTGCGAACGTCGGTGATCACCACGATGTTCGTGATTCTTGCCCTCAACGGGGTCGCCAGCTCGGGCTTTCTGGAGCATGGCGCCTCCCTTCAGCCGAAGTGCGCCATCAGCAAACTGCAGGGCGCCACATCCCATTCGAAGATCCTCAAGTATGCCCAGATCGTGGTCCTGGGCCAGCGGGCAGTCGAGTTCCACAGTCCGGCTTCCTTCCTTCTGAGCGGCCATCAGGACCCGCACCCCCTGACATCCCTAGCCGCATCAATCGTTTCCACCCGGGCTCCACCCGCTCTTTACAGCCGTCCATAGCATTTAGCCGCAGCCAACTGCCACCTTGACGAGGTGCCGGCCATTTCCTGACCGAGGGGGCCGTCGTTTCCGACCATATCCGGCCCCCCGGCAAAGGCCATCATGGGCCCGAGTCCAAGGTCTCCGACCGGAGCATCGTCGAGATCCTCGCGCTCTGCCATCACGCCGCTCACCGCGCCGATGGCCGCACGGTCCCCCCTGATCTGCGGCTGAAACGTGATTCGAGCTCCTTGTCACGGACAGTGCCTTTGATACCGATTCGCCGGCTTTCGTGGCGACTCCGATCGTGTCCGAGCGGGGGGCATGAGGTACGGCAGAGGTGAGGCATCGAAAGAGGCGGGCGCAACCGGCTCCAGATGAAGGAGCCGCCCACGGCTGGTCAGCCGGGAGGAGGAATTAAGGACATATGCACGATCTTGGACTCATCATAACCATCACGGGGAGCTTCACCGCGGCACTGCTCCTGGGATATCTGACCCATCGCCTGGGGATGTCGTCGATTGTCGGGTATCTGCTGGCGGGGATTGTCGTTGGAACGCACACGCCAGGGTTCGTCGCCAACCAGGGGATGGCTGAGCAGTTCGCCGAGATCGGCGTCATCCTTCTGATGTTCGGCGTGGGGCTCCAGTTCCACGTGAAGGAGTTGCTCGACGTGCGGCGCGTGGCCGTTCCCGGCGCGGTGTGCCAAAGTGCCGTGGCCACCCTGCTGAGTTGCCTGTTGGCCAAGTGGCTCGGCTGGAGCTGGTCGGCGGGGATCGTCTTCGGCTTTGCCGTGTCGGTGGCGAGCACTGTCGTACTGCTCCGCGTACTGGTGGACAACAATGAGCTGCATACCCCCACCGGCCACATTTCCGTGGGGTGGCTTGTGGTGGAGGATATCTTCACCGTCTTCCTGCTGGTAATCCTGCCCATCTTCTTCGGCTCCGGCGTGGCCGGATCGGACAGCCTCCCCCTCGCCATCGGGCTCTCCGTGGTCAAAATAGCCCTCCTCGTCGCCCTGACCTTATTTGTCGGCAGCCGCCTCATCCCCCGCCTCCTGTGGCACGTGGCGGCAACCCGCTCGCGGGAGCTGTTCACCCTGACCGTGCTGGTGCTCGCCCTGGGGATTGCCGTGGGCTCCGCCAAACTCTTCGGCGTGTCCATGGCGCTCGGAGCATTTCTGGCCGGCATGGTGGTGCGGCAGTCCGATTTCAGCTTCCGGGCCGCATCGGAAGCGCTGCCGATGCGGGATGCCTTCGCGGTCCTCTTTTTCGTGTCCGTGGGGATGCTCTTCAACCCGGCATATCTGATGGAAGAGCCCGGCCTCGTGCTTGCCACCCTTGTGATCATTCTGGTGGGCAAACCGCTGGCCGCGCTGGCGATCGTCCTCGTCCTCGGCTATGCGCCGCGCGTTGCACTGTCCATTGCCATCGCCCTGGCCCAGATCGGGGAATTCTCGTTCATCCTGGCCACCGTCGGCAGAGACCTGGGCGTCCTGGGTGAAGGGGGAGCCAACACGCTCGTTGCCGCGGCGATCATCTCCATCAGCCTCAATCCCCTGCTGTACCGGCTCATCGGGCCGTTGGAAAAAAGGGCCAGGCACTGGCGGCTCTGGCGCATGCTCGATGAGCGGGCAAGGCTGCGTACCGCAGGGAGTGCCGACGATGGGGGCAACCATGTGCCCACGTCCCGGGACAGGGCGATCGTGGTGGGATACGGCCCCACGGGCAGAACCCTGGCCCGCCTTCTCAACGAGAACGGGATCGACCCGGTCATTGTCGAGATGAACCTGCACACGGTCCGCCAGCTCAACGCCGACGGCATGTCGGCCATTTACGGGGATGCCACGCGCGAGGAGACACTCAAGGGAGCCGGGGTGGAGAGTGCCGTCGCCTTCATCCTGACCTCAGCGGGGATGCAGGGGAGCGACGAGACGATCCGCCTGGCGCGGGAGCTCAACCCCAACCTACGCATCATCGCCCGTGCGGCCTATCTGAGGGATATCCCGGCCCTGCGCCGCGCCGGGGCCGATGCGGTCTTTTCGGGAGAGGGCGAGATAGCGCTCAATATGACCGAACACATGCTCCACAAACTCGGCGCCACGCCCGAGCAGATCGACCGCGAACGGGAGCGGGTCCGGTCGGAGCTCCTCGGCGGGACGCCGGCCATGAAACCACTCGCCACGGACCACTGACGCCGGGACCAACCCCGAACAATGACACGGATTTCCCGGCACTATGACTGGAGGGAACGGAATGAGAATTCTTCTTGCAGTAGATGGTTCACCGGGCAGCGACGCTGCCGTTGCAGAGGTATGCCGCAGGCCCTGGCCGGCCGCAAGCGAAGTCCGCATCGTGACCGTGCTTTCCCCGCTGGAATCGCTCCCCTTGCGCAGCTCTTCACACATCCCCCTGTCCTACGACGAGATCTTCGAGCAACAGGGGTGGGATGCGGCCAAACGCTTGAAGGACGCGACCGAAACCCTGCAGCAACGGGCACCCGACCTGCACGTCACGCCCGTGCTGCTGGAAGGCCGGCCCAAGAATGCCATTCTGGACGAAGCCGAACGATGGTGTGCGGACCTGATCGTTGTCGGCTCCCAGGGATCCGGGGCGCTCAAGCGCTTTTTCCTCGGCTCCGTATCCCTGGCCGTTGCCCTTCACGCGCCCTGCTCCGTGGAGATCATACGCCGCTCGCCCGATCAGCCGGACCCAGCGGCCTGAACGGGCGAGCGCCGGAGGGGACCGGTCTTGTCGCT
>NZ_JCAMRN010000053.1:0-25767 GCF_059620965.1 Geobacter sp. PheSNFMC | reverse complement strand
CGGCCAGGGTCGTGCGGATCCGCACGGCAAGTTCGGTCAATCCCGGCACATCCATTTCTGTCGCTTTCGGATACCAAATAGCGGCCAATGGCCGCGTAGTTACAGTATCGGCTCTTTTGCCCGACGCTTTAGCTCTTTTATGGTCGCTTCATAGTCGGGGCTGCCGAAAACGGCGCTGCCGGCCACGAAAACGTCGGCGCCGGCATGGGCGATGCGGGCGATGTTGTCGATTTTCACCCCGCCGTCCACCTCAAGCTCTGCCTCGCAGCCGCGGCGGTCGAGCATGGCCCGCAGCGCCTGGATCTTGGGAATGCAGGCCTCGATGAACGACTGGCCGCCGAATCCCGGATTGACGGTCATGAGCAGCACCAGGTCCAGGTCTTCGAGGACATAGTCGAGGCAGTTGAGGGGAGTGGCCGGATTAAGGGATACCCCTGCCTTCTTGCCCAGGGACTTGATGAGCTGGATCGTGCGGTGGAGGTGAATGGACGCCTCCGCATGAACCACGATGATGTCCGACCCAGCCGCGGCGAAGTCGGGGATGTAGCGGTCGGGGTGCTCGATCATCAGATGGACGTCCAGGGGAAGCTCGGTGACCCTGCGCACCGCCTCCACCACCAGGGGGCCGATGGTTATGTTGGGCACGAAATGTCCGTCCATGACGTCCACGTGGATATAATCGGCCCCGGCCGCCGCCACGGCACGCACCTCGTCGCCCAGGCGGGAAAAATCGGCGGACAGGATCGATGGGGCAATTTTTTTCATGGGAACCTCCGGTAACTGCTCGATGCGGTGCCGCATCAGGCCCGGCGAAGGCGGGCGGCAAAAAAGCCGTCCATGCCGTGGCAGTGGGGCCAACTGCGGAACATGCCCCGGCCGGTGATGAGTTCCGACAGGCAGGGGAAATGATAATTCAAGTCTTCTAACATGAAATCGGCGTGGTGCGAAAGAAAATCCTCGATAATTGACTCATTTTCATCCGTTGTGGTGGAACAGGTGGAGTAGAGGAGCGTGCCCCCCGGCTTCAGCAGGGAAGCGGCTCCCGCCAGTATCCGGCGTTGGCTCTGGGCCAGCCGGGCCACGTCGTCGGGGGTCTTCCACCACTTCCCCTCGGGGGTGCGGCGCAGCACCCCCAGGGCTGAGCAGGGGGCATCCACCAGAATCCGGTCGAAGGGGGCGACGGTCTGCTCCGGATTCCGGGCATCGGCCACGGCGGGCCGGATGATGCCGATGCCCAGACGGCGGGCATTGTCGGTGATCGGAACGAGCTTTTTCTCCGCCACGTCCCAGGCAATGACCTCGCCCCGGTCGCTCATGATCTGGGCAAGGTGGGTCGCCTTGCCGCCGGGGGACGCACAGGCATCGAGGACCCGCTCGCCGGGCCGGGGCTCCAGGAGGAGCGAGGCCAGTTGGGACGATTCGTCCTGCACGATGGCGAGCCCCTCACCGAAGCCCGGCAGCGCCGCCACCGCTGTCCGCGAGAGAATACGGATGCCGTGGGGAGAATGGCGCGTGGGCTCCGC
Organism: Geobacter sp. PheSNFMC; assembly: GCF_059620965.1. Taxonomy (NCBI): domain Bacteria; kingdom Pseudomonadati; phylum Thermodesulfobacteriota; class Desulfuromonadia; order Geobacterales; family Geobacteraceae; genus Geobacter; species Geobacter sp. PheSNFMC. Next base: position 24,244 of record NZ_JCAMRN010000053.1, on the reverse strand, counting down.
TTCCGTACCCGCTTCCTTCAGAAGGTCGAGGTACGCCTCGCGTGACGTCCGCAGCGTGTTGACCCGCACGGTGAGGGGAGGGGGCGTCGCCATGACGGCGGCAAGCGCTTCCGCATCTTCGAATCCCAATTGGGCGATCCACCCCTCCACGATCCAGCGGGGATGGGAGTGGCGGAGGGAGAGGTAGCCGGCCGGGTCCAGCTCCCGATCGGGCCAGGAGACCAATGACCGTTCCCGGTCGGACCGGCGGAGGACCGCATTAACGAGGCCGCTGGCCCGTGGCGCCTTCTCCCGGGCCAGCGTCACCGTTTCGTTGACTGCGGCGGACACCGGAATCCGGTCAAGGAAGAAGATCTGGTAGAGCCCCAGGCGGAGCAGGATCAGGACCGCTCGCTCCAGCTTGGCGGCCCGCGTGGCGCAGAAAAGGTCCACCAGGTAGTCGAGGGTTGCCGTCCGGCGCAGCACCCCATAGACGAGCTCGGTCAGGAGCCCCCGGTCGGGGCCCCTCAGAATGCCGCCGGACAATTCCCGGTCGATGAGCGGTTCGGCAAAGGTCCGCTCCCGTTCGACGCGGACGAGGATATCATAGGCCGAACGGCGTGGGTCGGCGGTGGACTGGTTCACGGATGCTCCCGGTGTCGGAACTGGATGGCGCGACGGTATGCCGCAGGATGCAGACGAGATTTCATTATAGTTCAGGTAGCGGTCCATCCGCAAGAAAACCGGCGGCAGAGGGCTACCGGCGGGGCTCTGTTGCTAGCGGGCTGTTTTTACGGTACAAAATAAGGGGTCCGCAGCCATGCCGCAATGGGGCGGCTGTACACTGCCGGACCGGAGTCCGCGTGCGACGAGGTTCTCGCACCGCAGCCGAGGGATGGGGTGTGATTTCGTACTTGAATGACGCAGTCCTTTTTGTGTGCGCGGGAATCGCTGCGGCCCTTTCGGTGGGCTCGGCGGGTCACGCCCTTGTCATGAAGCGAGACCCCCGGTCGGCCCTCGGCTGGATCGTTGTCTGCCTCACGGTTCCGCTGTTCGGACCTTTCTTTTACTGGAGCATGGGTGTGAACCGCATCTTTCGCCGGGCCCGCAAGTGGCAGGAAACGGGGCGGCGCCTGGCAGGGGGGGAGCATTTCCGTTCAGCCCACGAGCATGGAAGTGCGCCGGTCTCCCCGGCAGGGACCGAATACCTCTCCGAACTACGTCATCTGGCCGACCGGGTGGTGGGCGCTCCCCTGATCCAGGGAAACCGCATCGTCCCCCTTGAGGGTGGCGAAGAGGCGTACCCCGCCATGCTGGAAGCCATTGCCCGGGCCCGATCCTCGATCCATCTTTCCACCTATATTTTCGATGCCGACAGCACCGGGCGCCGGTTCGCCACTGCCCTGGCCGAAGCCGCAGCACGCGGTGTCACCGTGCGGGTGGTCATCGACGGCGTCGGCGAAAAGTATTCATGGCCCCGCGCCAGGACCCTCATGGCTGGGACGGGGATCAGGGTCGAGCGATTCCTGCCGTTGCGCCAGGGGATCTACATGAACCTGCGCAACCACCGCAAAGTCTTGGTGGTGGACGGCCATCTGGCATACACGGGGGGGATGAACATCGGGGGCCGGCATGTGGCTGAACAGGCGGGAGACGCCGTGTCGCGGGATGTTCACTTCTCGGTGGCGGGGCCGGTGGTGGCGGGGCTCCAGCAGGTCTTCCTGGAGGATTGGTACTTCGTCACCGGCGAACTTCTGGATGATGTCCGGTATTTCCCCCAGATCCCGCCGGCCGGCCACGCGCTGGCCCGTCCCATCGGCGACGGCCCCGACAAGGAGTACCATACGCTCCACTGGATCATCATGGGAGCCCTGTCGTGCGCCACGCGGACGGTCCAGATCATGACGCCGTACTTCATCCCCGATCGTTCCCTGGTCTCGGCCCTGGTCACTACGGCTCTGCGGGGGGTGGAGGTCACCCTCGTGCTGCCGGCGAAGAACAACCTTCCCTTTGTCCACTGGGCCACCCGGGCCTACCTCTGGGAACTCCTGCAACAGGGCATCCGGGTGTTTTACCAGCCGCCCCCCTTTGCCCACACCAAGCTCTTCATCGTTGACGGTCTCTGGAGCATGATCGGCTCGGCCAACCTGGACCCCCGCAGTCTGCGGCTCAATTTCGAGCTCAATCTGGAGGTCTATGATCGGGAGCTGGCAGGAACCCTTTCCCGCCACTTTGCCGCTACCGTTGCCACCTCGCGGCAGGTGAGCCTGGCCGAGATGGACGGCCGCCCGCTCCCTGAAAAAGTGCGGGACGCCACGGCCAAGCTCTTTTCTCCCTACCTGTAGCCTTGATCTATAACGGCCCGCCGCGGCGGGCCGTTGTCATTTCCGGTATCGCTCGATGGCAACGAGCGCCCTGTCCAGGGTTGCCGGGCAGTGGGCCTCGATGGTCCAGACGGCCTGGGGGGCGTGCCGGGCCATGAGGGAAAAGAAGATGTCGAAGTCGATGGTCCCTTCACCCAGCGGCAGATGGTCATCGCGGGTGCCGAAATTGTCGTGGATGTGCGCCTCCGCCACGAAGCGCCCCATGGCATCGAACCATTCCTCCATCCCCACCGTGTGAAAGAGATTCCAGTGTCCCACGTCGAAACAGTGGCGGAAGCGGGGATGGTCGATCTCTTCCAGCAGGGCCTTCAGGGTTGAGGGCTCCTCCTCGAAAATGTTCTCCACCGCCACGGTGCAGCCGATGGGTTCGGTCCGCTCCAGCACCCACCCCCACGTCTCAATGCTGTGGGCGAGCCAGATATCCTGGCTCTCGCCGTAGCGCCAGCGGTCGTACCCCGGGTGGAAGACGATCACGTCGGGCGTGAGGATCGCCGCGGCATCGATCACCTGGTTGAGCCGGTGGCGGGTAGCCTCGCGGATGAGGCGTTCGGCCGAGCCGGGGTTCAGGTCCACGAACGGCGCATGAATGGTGGAACGCAATCCTGTGGTGTTCAGGGTATTGGCAACGGCTATCAGCTTTTCAGGGACAAGTGAGTCCAGGGCCTCACCCGAAAAATGGACTTCGGGATTGACCCCACGGGCGGTGACGGCCGCGAGATTGTCGGCCAGCATCGGGTAGGGGACATGGGCATGGATACGATCGGACATGGTCGGGGTGCTCTTTCTTGTGTTGTTATGATGGCGTCGGCACAGGAGTGGCAGGCTGCCAGTTGCTCCAGCGTGGCAAAGGTACGGTTTCCCCGGACGATGACGGTGAGGTAGCGGTTCTGCCGCGCCCAAGGATACTATCCGGCACCGTAAATGGCAAGGGCGTAAGGGTGCTTCGTAACAGACCTTTCTTTTTTAATACATGCTAACTCCTGCTTGACAATCCCTGTATACTGTATACAATAAGTCAGCCCCCGCCGGAGTGGAGTTTTATGAAAAAACCGATGGAGAAGCACCTCACCCTCAGGGAAAAGATCCTCGAAACCATTCGCGATGCCATCATGACCGGCGCCCTCAAGCCGGGCGAAAAGGTAGCAGAGCCCGACCTCGCCGAACGATTCGGCATCAGCCGCACACCGATCCGGGAGGCGTTCCGCCAGTTGGAATCGGAGGGATATCTGACCGTGATTCCGCGCAAGGGCGCGGTTGTCACGTTCTTCTCTCCCCGGGACGTGGAGGAGTTTTACGCCATCAAGAGTATTCTTGAGGGGTACGCTGCCCGGCGCGCCTGCGAAAAACTCACGGACAAGGAAATCGAAAAACTCCGGACCATCAACGAAAGGCTGCGTCACCTGGCGAATGAGGGTGACGTGCGGCACTTTTTCCGGATTCACAACGATTTTCACGAGTTGTTCCTCCGGGCCGCCGACAACGAGAAACTCTCGGAGCTCGTCACCAACCTTGTCCGGAAGTTCCAGCGGCTCCGCTATGCCTCCCTCAGCCTGCCCGGCCGAATGCATATTTCCGTGAAGGAGCACGAACGGATCATTGAGGCATTCCAGTTCCGCAATGCCGACATGGCCGAAACCCTTGTCCGCAAGAACGCAGAGTATGGTGGCCGGGTCCTCATGCAGGAAACCGATGGCGCGCCTCCCCTCAAGCCCGCCGAACAGGCCGCAGCCCTGCAACTCGATATCTAGCCCGGGGTACGATTCCGCTTCCCACGCGCCCCCGCCCCTTTTCATCTTGTCCCTTGCCCGCCTTGACAGTCCGGAGCCAATCTGGTACTGAGGTCTAAGCTGGCCTTGCGCCGCCATTTTTGTGCCCGGGGAGACGAGCGTGACCCTCTTTAGCCGCATTCCCAAGGTTGACCGCATCCTTGAGCAGGACGAAGTCAAGCGATTGCTGGCAGGCCATCCCCGCCCCACGGTTCTCGCCGCCATCCGCATGGTGCTCGATGCCCTGCGCGCCGAGGCCCGCGCAGGATCCTTGCGGGAGGAAGACCTGGAAGACGGTCCGGTTGCGGCCCGGGTCGGCCGGGAAGTGGCCCGCAGCACGGCATGCAGCCTTCGCCGGGTGGTGAATGGCACCGGCGTCGTCATTCACACGAACCTGGGGCGTTCTCCCCTGGCGGAGCGGGTGCGGCAGCGTGTCGACGACACCGCCTACGGCTACTCCAACCTGGAATTCGATCTGGAGCGGGGCGAGAGGGGGAGCCGCTACTCCCATGTGGAGAAGCTTCTTTGTGAACTGACCGGCGCAGAGGCCGCGCTCGTGGTCAACAACAACGCAGCGGCGGTTCTGCTGGCCCTGTCCGCCCTGTCCGGCGGAAAAGAGGTCATTGTCTCCCGGGGAGAACTGGTGGAGATCGGCGGGTCGTTCCGCATCCCGGACGTCATGCAGCAGGGCGGGGCCGTTCTCCGCGAGGTGGGAACCACCAACCGGACCCATCCCCGCGATTACCGCCAAGCGGTGACATCCGAAACGGGGCTTTTGCTCAAGGTTCACTCCAGCAATTTCGCGGTGGTCGGCTTTACCGCAGAGGTGACGGCCCCGGAGATGGTCGCCATCGGCCGCGAATTGGGCCTGCCGGTCATGGCCGACATCGGCAGCGGTTGTCTCATCGATCTCTCCCGCTTCGGCATCCGGGGGGAGCCCACGGTGCAGGAATTCGTCTCCGCCGGGGTGGATGTGGTCACCTTCAGCGGCGACAAACTCCTGGGCGGGCCCCAGGCGGGAATCATCGTGGGGCGCAAGGCGCATGTGGATCCCTTGAAAAAGCATCCCCTGCTCCGGGCTATCCGTATCGACAAGCTGACCCTGGCGGCCCTCGAGGGAACCCTGCGCCTCTACCGGGATGAACGCCAGGCCCTGGCGGAGATTCCAACCCTGCGGATGTTGACCGCCTCGGCCGAGGAACTACGGCTGCGTGCCCGGCAATTCATGCGTCGTTTGCGCCGCGGCATTCCCTCTTCCGTACGGCTTGCTTCCCTTGACGGTGTTTCCCAGGTGGGAGGTGGTGCCTATCCCCTGCTGGAGTTGCCCACGACACTCATCGCCGTTGACGTGGACGGGGTGTCTCCCCAGGAGATGGAGGCGCGGCTCCGGCGCATGGCCGTGCCGGTGATCGGACGCATCAACCGGGGACGCTTCCTGCTCGATGCGCGGACCCTCCTGGACGACGATGCCCCGGCGGTTGTCTCCGCCCTGCGGGAGCTGGCCGGCTGACGCGGCCGGGGGCACTCCTTCGCACTACTTTTGGCTGGTCTTTTAGCGATCCTTCGGTATAATCAGCTCATTCCGGCCCGACCGGCGCCGTTTTCCGCGCAGGCCGGGCCGTATTTGTGGCGCCGCCCAGCACGGCGCCAGGGGAAGAAACCATGGCCGTTTTCGCCCTGGTCCCGGCCGCCGGCATGGGTAAGCGGATGGGGGCCTCCATCAACAAGCAGTACCTCCTCCTTGCGGGGAAGCCGATTCTCGCCCATACCCTGAGCGTTTTCGAGGGGACGTCCTTTGTTGACGGCATATTTGTCATCACTCCCGAGGACGAGATTCCCTTCTGCCGTGAACAGGTAGTCGAACGCTACGGTTTCGCCAAGGTTCGCGGCATTGTTGCCGGCGGTGCGGAGCGCCAGCACTCGGTCCTGAACGGACTGCGGGCCATGGAGGGGGTTGCGGCGGATGACGACGTGGTCCTTATCCATGATGGGGTCCGCCCCTTTGTCAGTGCGGACGTGCTGGCCCGGGCCGCCGCCGTGGCCCGGGAGGACGACGGAGCCCTCGTGGCCGTGCCGGCCAAGGACACGGTGAAGACGGTCGAAGACGGTATCATCACCGGCACCCCCCCCCGGGAGACCCTTTGGCTCGCCCAGACGCCCCAGGCGTTCCGCTACGCCGTCATCCGCGCGGCTCACGAAATTGCCGACGCGGAACGCTTTCTCGGCACCGACGATGCCATGCTCGTGGAGCGCCTGGGCCGTAGCGTGAGGATCGTCGTGGGAGATTACCGCAATATCAAGATCACGACGCCCGAGGACATGGTCCTGGCCGAGGCGTTTCTGAAGGAGATCGCGGCGTGAGCGGGCGACCGGCTCCGCGCGTTGCGAAAGAAAGGTGCATACCATGAGGATCGGCCACGGCTATGACGTTCACCGCCTGGTGACGGGACGAAAACTGATCGTCGGCGGCGTCGACATTCCCTACGACCTGGGCCTGCTGGGGCATTCGGATGCCGATGTGTTGCTCCACGCCATCTCAGACGCCATTCTCGGTGCCCTGGCCCTGGGAGATATCGGCAAGCATTTTCCCGACACCGATCCCCGGTACAAGGGCGCCGACAGCCGGGCACTGCTCCGCCACGTCATGGAACTGGCGGACCGGCACGGATTCCGCCTCGGCAACCTGGATGCCACCATCGTGGCCCAGCGCCCCAAGATGGCGTCCCATATCCCTCTCATGCGTGAACATATCGCCGCCGACCTGATGGCGGACCCCGATCGGGTGAACGTCAAGGCGACCACCACCGAAGAGCTTGGGTTCGCGGGGCGTGGCGAGGGGATCGCCGCCTACGCGGTGGTGCTCATGGAAGAGAAATAGCAGCCCATAGAATTGCGCGAGGACAGCCCAATGTCGACCACTGAACCAGCCCACGTCACCAACTTCCTGCGAACCATCGTCGAGGATGATCTCAAGAGCGGCAAGCACCGGACCATTGTCACCCGTTTCCCCCCCGAGCCCAATGGCTATCTCCACATCGGCCACGCCAAATCAATCTGCCTCAACTTCGGGCTGGCGCGGGATTTCGGGGGACGCTGCCATCTCCGCTTCGACGACACCAACCCGGTGAAAGAGGAGACCGAGTACATCGAGTCGATCAAGGAGAGCGTCCGGTGGCTCGGCTTCGAGTGGGGGGAGCACTGCTATTACGCCTCCGACTACTTCGAGCAACTCTACCAGTGGGCCGAATACCTCATCATGCAGGGCAAGGCCTACGTGGACGACTTGACGGCCGATGAGATCCGCTCCTACCGCGGCACCCTCACCGAGCCGGGCAAGGAGAGTCCCTACCGCAGCCGCACTGCGGAGGAAAACCTGGATCTGTTCCGCCGGATGCGGGCCGGGGAGTTTCCCGATGGAGCAAAGGTGCTGCGGGCCAGGATCGACATGGCCTCGCCCAACATCAACCTGCGGGATCCGGTCATGTACCGGATTCTCCATGCCCCACACCCCCATGCCGGCGACAAGTGGTGTATCTACCCCATGTATGACTACGCCCATGGCCAGTCGGACGCCATCGAAGGGATCACCCACTCCGTCTGCACCCTGGAGTTCGAAGATCACAAGCCGCTTTACGAGTGGTTTCTGGATAACCTGCCGGTACCGACCCGGCCGCGTCAGTACGAGTTCGCCCGCCTGAACCTCACCTATGCGGTCATGAGCAAGCGCAAGCTGCTCCAGTTGGTGAAGGACGGCGACGTGACCGGCTGGGACGACCCACGCATGCCGACCATCATGGGCATCCGCCGCCGGGGCTTCACCCCCGGGGCGATCCGGAATTTCTGCGACACCATCGGCGTGGGACGCAGCGATAGCTGGATCGACATGAGCATTCTGGAAGAGAGCGTGCGCCAGGATCTGAACGAACGCGCCCCCCGGGTCATGGCGGTCTTGCGGCCCCTTCGGCTGGTGATCGAAAACTATCCCGAGGGGGCGGCGGAGGATCTCACCATTGCCTATCACCCCCAGCGTCCCGACCTGGGCGGCCGGCCGGTCCCCTTTGGACGGGAGCTTTTCATCGAGCGCGACGATTTCATGGAGGTCCCTCCCAAGGGGTTCAAGCGTCTTTCGCCGGGCGAAGAAATCCGCCTGCGGGGCGCGTACATCGTGAAATGCACCGGGGTGGAGCGTGATGGCGAGGGGAACGTGACCACGGTACGCTGCACCTATGATCCGGAGACCCGCAGCGGCCTTCCCGGTTCGGAGCGCAAGGTCAAGGGGGTCATTCACTGGGTCTCGGCGACCCATGCCGTGACTGCCGAGGTCAGGCTTTACGATCGGCTCTTCACCGTTCCCAACCCCTCGGGCGACGACTGGAAGGAGCTTCTCAATCCCCTGTCGGTGGAAATCGTTCGGGATTGCCGGCTGGAGCCCTCCCTGGCTCTGGCCCGGCCCGAGGATCGCTTCCAGTTCGAGCGTCAGGGATACTTCTGCGCTGACCGCGTCGATTCGCAGCCCGGCGCGCCGGTCTTCAACCGGACCGTGACGCTGCGGGATTCGTGGGCCAAGAAGTAATACGTAGAATTAAGAATCTGAAAGGGCTTTCCATGGCATTGCGCGTCTACAACACGCTTTCGGGCACAAAGGAAGATTTCGTCACGCTTGAGCCGGGCCGGGTGAAGATGTACGTCTGCGGCGTCACGGTCTATGACCACTGCCACATCGGTCACGCCCGGGCCAACGTGGTCTTCGACATGATCTACCGCTACCTCCGCCACGCAGGCTACGAGGTGACCTATGTCCGCAACTATACCGACGTGGACGACAAGATCATCAATCGGGCCAACAAGGAGGGGGTGCCGTTCAACGTCATCTCCGAGCGTTTCATTGCCGAGTTCGACCGGGATATGGCGGCTCTGGGGCTCGATCTGCCGACCTATCAGCCCAAGGCCACCGAGCACATCGCCGAGATGATCCAGGTCATCGAGCGTTTGGTGGCAAAGGGTTTTGCCTATGCCGCCGACGGAGACGTCTACTTCAGCGTTGAGGCCTTTGACCAGTACCTGAAGCTCTCCAAGCGCAACCTTGAGGAAATGCAGGCCGGCGCACGCATCGAGGTGGGAGAGAAAAAACGCCATCCCATGGACTTTGCCCTCTGGAAAGGGTCAAAGCCGGGCGAGCCCTGCTGGGATTCCCCCTGGGGCCAGGGGCGTCCCGGCTGGCACATCGAGTGCTCCGCCATGAGCATGAAATATCTGGGCGAAACCTTCGATATTCACGGCGGCGGCAAGGATCTGGTATTTCCCCACCACGAAAACGAGATTGCCCAGTCCGAGGCGGCCAATGGCAAGCCCTTTGCCCGCTACTGGATCCATAACGGCTTCGTGAACATCAATGCCGAGAAGATGAGCAAGTCCCTCGGCAATTTCTTCACCATCAAGGAGGTGCTGGAGAGCTATGACCCCGAGGTGCTCCGGTTCTTCCTCCTGTCGGCCCACTACCGTTCCCCCATTGATTTTTCGGATCAGAACCTGAAGGAGGCCGCGGCGGGGCTGGAGCGGATCTACAATGCCCTGGCCGGCATCGACGAGGCCGTGGCCGCGGGCGGCACGGGCACGGGCCGGATCGACGAGGAACTGGCCGAAAAGACGGCCGGGCTTCCGGCCCGCTTCCGTGAGGCAATGGACGACGATTTCAATACGGCCCAGGCGTTGGGCTATGTCTTTGATCTGGTGCGGACGGTCAACCGGGTGCTTGCAGAGGGTGAGAGCGGCCGGGTCGCACTGGCCGGCGCGCGGGAGGCAATCGATCGGGTGGGGGCGGTGCTTGGCCTGTTCACGTCGGAGCCGGGCGCATTCGTGGAGCGGCTCAAAAGTCGCAAGGCAGCGGCTCTGCCCATCGAGGCCGCCGAGATCGAGCGTCTGATCGATGAGCGGAACGCGGCCCGCAAGGCCCGGGATTTCCGCCGTGCCGACGAGATTCGCGATACCCTGGCGGACCAGGGGATTCTGCTTCTGGACTCGGCCCAGGGAACAACCTGGAAGGTGAAATAGGCGCTCTGAAACGAAAAAAACGAGCCACTGCGGATCAGTTCCGCCCGGTTCGCTTCATCTGACGACGATGTGCGGGGCATCCCATGCCAGGGATGCCCCGTTTTTTTGTGAAGATCAGGCGGCCTTCTGGTCTGTAGATTGAGATTGCTCGAGCTGGACAGAGAAGAGCTCCATGGCTTCCCTCATGATGTCCGATACGCTCTTGTGGGTGGCTTCCATGATCGCCTGCAGACGATCACGCTCTTCGTCGCTGATCCTCATGGAGATAACGTTGTACCGCGGATTTTCTCTCATTTTTCCCATGTCTGGTATCCTCCGTCCATTGATTGGCATCGTTGATATCGAATTTAGGGTGTAATATGCCATATGCATGCCAAGTTTGGAGGTTAAAGAGGAGAGTTGTAACACGTTGAAATCGTTGTTAAGTTGAATATAAAAATAATCTAATAAAAATCTCTGTATACATGTCTGTGTCATGGATGGCACAGGTTTGGCCAAAAATGCACACTATGGTCTGTCTTCCCGTGGCATATCCCGCACGTCCTTTTCCTTGAGGCGATACTTGTCGAGCAGTCGGTAAAAAGTGCGACGGGGGATGTTGGCGAGCCGCGCCGCGCGGCTCACGTTGCCGTTGGCTTCGGCCAGGTAGCGTTGGATCAGCTTCTTCTCGAGTTTGACCACATGTCTTTCGCGCTCGGCCCGGAAGGAGGACCGCATGTCCAGGTCGGCGGTCGGGCTTCCTTCCAGGTTTTCCGAAAGGGCCAGAGGGAGGTTCTCCAAGTGGATGACATCGTCGTGGGCAAGGACCGCGGCCCGCTCGATGACGTTCTGCATCTCGCGGATGTTGCCGGGCCAGGGGTACGTGGTGAGGGCGATCACGGCCCGCTCTTCGATGGCGGAGAGCCGCTTGTTCAGTTTGGTGCTGGCCTTTTCCATGAAGTGGTGCGCCAGGATCGGAATCGACTCCACCCGGTTGCGCAGGGGCGGCATGGTGATGGTAAAGACGTTGAGGCGATAATACAGATCCTCGCGGAACCAGCCCTCGCGCACTCCTTCTTCGAGGTTGCGATTGGTTGCGGCGATGAGGCGTACGTCCACCTTGCGTGCGGCCGTGCCCCCCACGGGGCGGACCTCGCCCGTATCGAGGACCCGCAGCAGCTCCGCCTGTAGCTTCGGCGTAATATCGCCGATTTCGTCCAGGAAGATGGTGCCGCCGTCGGCTGCCTCGAACAGCCCCTTTTTCTCGGCGATGGCGCCGGTGAAGGCCCCCCGTTTGTGTCCGAAGAGCTCGCTCTCCAGAAGGGAGTCGGTGATGGTGGTGCAGTTCAGGGTCACCAACGGCTTGTCGTTGCGCTTGCTGAAACGATGAATGGCCCGGGCGGTGAGTTCCTTGCCGGTCCCCGACTCGCCCCGGATCAGAACCGTTGTCGGCGTCGGCCCCACCTGCTTGATGAGGTCGAGGACTTCCAGGGTCTTGCGGTCGTTGCCGACGATGAATTCGTCGGTGTACTCGCGGTCGAGCTCCCGGCGGGCGAGCTCGTACTTCTGGATCAGGCGCCCCCGGTCTTCTTCCAGTTGCTGGAGGTTGTAGGGAAGGCACATCTCGATCTCGGCCAGACCCTGGTAGACCGCCGCGGCGTACTCGCGGCAGGTGCGGTAGCCGCAGGCGCGGCAATTGAGTTCGTCCTTGACCGAATACTTGCTGGTGGCCTGGAGAATCTTGCGGACGTCGTTCCCCTTCGGCGACTCCAGGCGCGCGTGCTTGCTGGCAAACGTGCGGGTCAGGCCGGCCTGCTCGCGGGGGGAGAGGTGGTGGGGAGCTGGCTCGTGGGGGATATCCTGCTTGTAGTGGTTGATGATCAGGTTGCGGCGGTAGAACTCGGTCAGATCGCTGTTGCGGCCGGGGCCGCCGATGCACCCGTCATAGCAGAAGCGCAGGTCGGCAAAGCGGGGGGCGATCCTGCCGGCAGCCATGTCCTTGATGATGCCCATGACGTTCACCTCGCCACAGGCGGAAACTACCTCGGTGTCCAGGGGGTTCGACGGCATGGAGAACGACCGGAACGTCCCCCCGTTGATGGGGAAAAGCCTGCCCACCGTAGGTGTGAGCCCGTCAAAGGGAAGCGCCTCAAGGGTCGGGAGGGAAATCTGCCGGCTGCGGAAAATGCCCTCCAGCTCGCGATAGGTGAGCACAATGTCTATGGCTCCCCGCGTTTCCGTCATCTGGGTTTCAAACTTTGCGGCAATGCAGGAACTGATATAGACCACCTTGGCCTTGGGGCCAAGAACTCCCTTGAGATAGCGCCCCATGGCAATCATGGGCGAAACGACGGGCACCAGGTTCCTGAGCAGTTTCGGGTAGTGTCGTTCGATCAGGTCGACGATGGCCGGGCAGTGGGACGAAATGTGGGTCCGGTCGTTGTCGCCGGTGATGCGGGCATAGTCCCCGGCAATCAGTTCAGCGCCGTAGGCCCCTTCGTGGACTTGGCGGAAGCCGATCCGCTTGAGGCCGGCCACCAGTTTGCCCGGTGCAACGTTGTGAAAAAAGGCCGGAAATGATGAGCCGAGCACGGCTATCACCTCGTCTTCCGAGGTGAGGAGGCTCTCGGTGACGCCCACCTTGTCGGCCACCATCTTTGCGCGTTGGGGGCAGTTGCTCAGGCAGTTGCCGCAACCGATGCAGCGGTCGAAGATGATCTCGGTGTAGCGCTTTTCAACCTTGATCGCCTTGACCGGGCAGCTCCTGACGCAGCAGTAGCACTTGCGGCACTTTTCCTTGTCGGTAATGATCGGCTCCATGGCACCTCCTGTACACATGCACCATACACCATGGAAAGGCGGTGTGCAATAAGTGACACACAAAGTATACACTGTGCCAAGTGTGGCGCAGTGGGCTGGTGGCAAAAAAACACCCTAGCGACTAGGAGGGAAAGTCGGCTAGGGCATAATGAGGATCTCTCGACCCTCGCAACTCTTTTTCTATCTAAACTATAACGCGATCATTCTGGCTCCGCAAGTAAATAGGACAAGATAATTTGTTGTATTTAAAGAGTTTTTCATGTGAATGCCCTCGTGGCCCGCATGTCGTTGTCGATCGGCCCGGCCCGATTGCGCGCGCCCCTGCGATTGTGGTATAACCTCCACAACCCCCGCAGAGGGGATTCTCATCCCCAAAGGAGAATCGACCATGGACCTGAGCATGGACGAGCATAAACTCATCATCGAATTCAGGCGCCTGTCGGACAGCGGCAGAAAGAGCCTGCTTGATCGTGCCGCCGTGCTTGTGCGGCAGGAACTGGACAGGGGCGAGCCGGACAGCCCCGCCCCAGAGAACCGCTGCTCCGTACCCCAGAGCGAGAAGCGCCCTGAAACGGCAAAGGAGCCGATTTTCACGGAATAGATGTCCGCCATGGCGCGGCCGTCCGACGCAAGTCGGACATCGCGCCGTTTTCAGCGCCGTTTCGAGCCCAGCACGCCATGCATATGCCCCGTACCCTTGTCAGGATCATAGTCGTTTTTCTTGTCACGTTCCTTCTCCAGTCCACTGCCCGGGCCGGGGATTCCCGGCTGTCCGCGCCACTCCTGGCGAAGCCGCCCGGGGGCGAGCGGTGGTTCGGCATCTTCATGGGCGGTGAGCGGACCGGCTTCGGCCGGCAGGTGATAACCGCGGTGGACGACGGCTACGAGATGACGGTGGAGGGGAGCGTCAGGATGGTTGTCCTCGGCTTTTCGCGCGAGGCGGCTTCCCGCGAGGTCTATCGGGTGGGGCGTGACCTTGCCCTCCGCTCCTTCCGGGTGGAGCAGGTGCTCGACGGTACTCCCCAGCGGCTGGAAGGCGAAACGACGCCGTCGGGCGTGAAGGTATGGCTCGAACGGGGAGGCAGCCGGAGGGAGAAGCTCCTCAAGACCAAGGGGGCAGTATACCCGCCGCCGGCCCTGAACCTCTATCCGCTCATGAAAGGGGCCGTTGCGGGAAGGCGCTACAAGGTAACCATGCTCGATGTGGAAGGTGTTTCCCTGAAAAGCGTCGCCATCACCGTGCAGGGGGCGGATACTGCGGCAGGCGGGATACAGGCCGTCCACATGGTGAACGACCTCTACCCCATGGTCGACAATGAAGTCTGGGTGGACCGGGATGGGAACACCCTCCGCGAGTCGGTGCGTGACGGCCTGGTGGAGACCGTGGCCGAGGACGGCGACGCAGGGCGGCGATTCCTGGCCGAAGCCACCCTGTCCCGGCGTGACATGATCCTCGACTTCAGCCTCGTGCGGCTGAATCCTCCCCTCGAGCGGGTCCGGGCGCTCAAGAGTCTCGTGATCAATCTTGAGGGAATCCCTCGGGAGATGTCGCTGCCCGATGGGGGAGGGCAGAGCGTGCGGCGTCTGGGCGACGGACGCGTGCAGGTCACGGTGGAGCCGGTGGTGCCGTCCGCTACGGCGGGTGGAGACAGCGCACCTGCGGTTGATGCTGCTGCCCTGGCTCCCTGGCTGGCCCCTACCGATCTCCTGCCGGCGGATCATCCCGAGATCGTGGCCACGGCCCGGCGGGTGATCGGGGATGAGGCCTCCGCCCGAGGCCGGCTGGCAAAGCTGGTGACCTGGGTGAGCAGCTACGTGAAAGACAGTGTCACCGATGCCCCGTCTCCCCTCGACACGCTTGCCTCACGCACGGGCAACTGCCAGTCGCATGCCCGCCTTTTCGTCTCCCTGGCCCGTGCTGCGGGCATTCCGGCGCGGTTCGTGTCAGGACTCGTCGCCCTGGACGGAAAGGGCCTGCTCTATCACAGTTGGGCCGAGGTCCTTGTGGATGGCGCCTGGCAACAGGTGGACCCTACCTTTGACCAGGTGCCTGCCGATGCCTCCCATGTGAAGCTGGTGGAGGGGGAAAGCCCCGACCGGCTGGCGGTCATTGCCGCCGTGGTCGGCAGGATCAGGGCCCGGGTGGTTGAAATGAAGTAGGAAATTCCTTGGCGTAGCGTCGCAGCACCTGCTCCACCCGCCGCTTTGCAGCAGCGGTGACCGGCCCGACGGCCACGAGGTTGAGGGCGGCCGGGGCAAAGAGCCGCCATGCGACCGCCTGGAGGGTGGCCTCGTCCACGGCCCCCATCTCGGCCCGCTCCTCGTCGATTCCCTTGACCATTCCCATCAGCTCGCCCCACCCGTAGCGCGCCTGCATCTCGAAGGTTGAGTCTTCGCTATAGGCGAGGTCAAAGAAATATCCCTGCCGAACCCGGCGGAGTTCCTCCGCGCCAACCGGCTCCGTAGCCAGTTTCCGGGTTTCCTCAAGGACCTCCTCCACGGCAGTGAGCAGATTTTCCGGTGCAGTGGACAGCTCGATGGAAAAGCAGCCGGTCTCGTCGTAGGCGGCAACCTGGGCGTCAACGGAGTAGACGATGCCGAGCCGCTCCCGCAGGTTCAGGTGGAGGCGCGAGCAGCCACCTCCCGCCAGAACGCGCCGCAGGAGACGGGTTGCCGCCAACTGCGGGTCGGGGCGGGAGAATCCGCGAAAGGTTATCTGCAGATTCACCTGGCTGTCTGCGTCCTTCACGAAGAGGCTGCGGGGTTCGTCCTGGTCCGACGGGGGCGGCAGCCGGCCGGGTGCCGCCGGTCCCGCCCAGGTGCCGAAGGCATCGGCGACGGCTCCGAAGACATCGTCGGCCTTGACCCGTCCGGCTGCTACGACCACCGCGTTGGTGGGCACGTAGTAGCGGGCCATGTGCCCCCTCAGGTCGGCCTCGGTGATGGCCGAGATGGTGTCCAGGTAGCCGATGGTCGGCATGCCGAGGGGGTGGCCGGGCCAGAGCATGCTGCTGGAGAGGTTGTCGGGGTTGATGTCGTCACCGTGGTCGTTGATGTCTTCCAGGGCTTCCTCGGTGATGATCCGCTTTTCGATATCAATGCCCGGAAAGGTCGGCGTGAGGATCATGGCTGCCAACAGGCGCAGCCCTTCGGCCACATGATCGGGGTGGACGCGGGAATAGTAGCTGGTGGATTCGGCGTCGGTCGCGGCATTGACGCAGCCGCCGATAGCCTCGAAGGCGGCCTCCAGCTCCAGGTTGGTGGGGTGCTCGGCGGTGCCCCGGAAGAGCATGTGCTCCAGGAAATGGGCGAGACCGGCCGTGGCACGGCTGTCGTCGCGTCCGCCGACGCGTACGTAGACCGCGATCTCGGTGCTGTGAAGGTGGGGCATTTCCACCGCCACCACGCGCAGGCCGTTGGGGAGGGTTTTCCGGTGGGCGGCTGCTGTCATCGGGCCTCGGCGCTGATGGCCCGGATGGCGTCGAATACGACCCCGTCGTACTTGTCGCGGGAGAGGGCCAGGGCCACGGGGGGGATGCGCAGCAACGACTTGACGAGGCCGAAGCGCATGTCGCGGGGAAGGATGTCGATGTAGCGGACGAGGTTTTCCTCCTGATCCGGCGCCAGTGCCCCGTTGCCCGTGAGGGTGGTGACGATGTCGCTCATGGTGACCGCCTGCTGGTCGTCCCGCTGGGCCCTGAGCTTTTCCGCCACGCTGTCCCAGTGATTGAGCACTTCGGCGGCGGTTACAGGCCGGGCCGCATGGTCGGCGCACCAGCGCAGAAAGGCGATGGCAGCCTCCTTGCCGATGATGCCGGCGTAGATCTCCATCTCCAGTTCCCGGGGGAAACGGCACTGCCGGCGCAGGATACTCACCATTTCCCAGCCCCGCTCGGTGGGTTCGGCGTCCATCTCCAGGGGGCTTCCCTGGCTGGCCAGGAGCGAGGTGTTGGCCGCCAGGAACCGGCGCACCCCCTGGTCCAGGTCCCTGGCCGCGGCGTAGCGGGCCCAGCACTGGTAGTCGGTTTCCACGTAGAGCATCACCATCCGGTCGATGAGGGCCCGGTCAAGGGTCGCCACCTGGTAGGTGCCGTCAGGCGGGTTGATGGTCACCACCACCTTGTGCCGGGGGTGGAGGGTGTGAGTGTGGAGCGCACGGCGGTTTCCCTCGGAAGGGGGCTCCACGAACTGGAAGATGGCCTGGAGGGTGTCCTCCTGCTGGGCACGGTTCAGCTCATCGCAGTGGATGAGCGTGTCCGGGGCGCCGTCGTCTGGCCACCAGCAGGGACGCGACCAGTACATGACGTCCTTTTCGCGATAGGGGATGCCCACCAGATCCCCCACCTCCATCTGGCCGAGGCGAACGGGCTGGTAGCGGCGGCCGGTCTCCCGGCAGAGCTGTACGATGCCGGCGGTTTTGCCGACCCCCCGGTGGCCGACGATGCACGGCGTCAGGTCGGTCCTGGCGAGGATCTCCCGCAGGACCACCTTCATTTGTTCGACATTCATTGCGTTGTCCGACCTCGTTGCGAATATGTTTCAACCATAGCATGTTTTCAACGGGCAGGTCCATACTTCCGCCGGCACGTTCGGGGGAACGCCCTTGACTCGGTCCGGGCGAAGTGCTATAACCCCTCCCTTTGCAGGCGTCGGCAGACGGATTAACGGCCATTGGCCACGAGGGTACCAATGATGAGCGGCAGACCGATTTCAGCGGGAGATATCATAGAGGCGCGCTGTACCAAGTGCAGGGCGGTGTTCAATCACACCATCGTGGCCATGGTGGGGACGCGGGTGGTGCGGGTCCAGTGCAACACCTGCGGCGGCCAGCACAACTACCACTCGCCCCAGGAAGAGAAGAAAACGGCGACGCGCCGTCCGGCCGGGGAGAAGCCGCGCCGGGCTTCGGCCGCGGCGGGCCCTTCGGAATGGGAGCACGCCATGGAGGGGCGCGATCCGGCCTCAGCGGCCTCCTATGCCATGGACGCCTCCTTCCGGGTCGATGCGCTGGTGAACCATCCGACGTTCGGCATCGGCATCGTGACGGCGGTCATCAAGCCGAATAAGGTCGAAATCCTGTTTCGGGACGGGAAGAAACTGTTGCGCTGCAGTCTCTGACTCACGTCCCCTCGGGCGGAGGCGGGCTCGCGTCTCTGCCCGGAGGGCACTGTTCCGGAGGCAGCGTGAAAAAGAACGCCGCCCCCCGGTCCGGTTCCGCATCGGCCCAGATGTCCCCCCCGTGACGGTGGATGATCCGCTGCACGGTGGCGAGCCCGATGCCGGTTCCCTCGAACTCAACCGGTGAATGGAGTCGCTGGAAGGCGCCGAAGAGCTTATCGGCGAAGGCCATGTCGAACCCTACGCCGTTGTCGCGCACCAGAAACACGTCGCGTCCGTTGCGCCGCTCCACAGCCACCTCGATGACCGCACGTTCCCGTTTCGAGCTGTACTTCCAGGCATTGCCGATGAGATTTTGGAGCACGAGCAGGAGCAGCCGGCGGTCACCCCAGGCGGTCATTCCCTCCGTGATCCGCACATCGATGTTTCGGCCGTCATCCCCTTCGCGCAGATCCTCGATCACACCCCTGGCCAACTCCGTCAGATCAACCCGTTCGCACTCCATCTCCGCCCGGGACACCCGCGACAGCTCCAGCAGGTCGTCGATGAGTTGCCCCATGCGGTGGCTTGCCGCCTGAAGGCGTTGCAGGAAATGCTGCCCCTGCTCGTCCAACAGGTGCAGATAGTCCTCCAGAAGAATCCGGCTGTAGCTGTTGATGTGCCGCAGGGGTGCCCGCAGATCGTGGGAGACCGAGTAGCAGAACGACTCCAGTTCCCGGTTGGAGCTCTCCAACTGGGCGGTCCGCTCCCGGACCCGCTCCTCCAGGGCGACGTTGAGCCTGAGGATTTCTTCCTGCACCTCCTTCAGGTGGGTGATGTCGTTGCCGATGCTCAGGATCTCCCGCAGGTTGCCCCGCTCGTCCGTCAGGGGCTTGTTGGCCCAACTGATCCAGACCCGTTCGCCGTTGCGCAGGATGTTCTCGTTGACGTTGTGGGTGTATCTGTCCGGGTTACCACAGACTTCCCCGACCATGACCGCCAGATCCCTGCCCGTCGATTCCCGTTCCGGGGTGATGGTACCCACGACGTTTTTGCCCACGAGCTCTGTGGCCGGGTACCCGAAAAAGCCCTCGGCGAACTCGTTCGCGTAGGTTATGTTCCCGCCCGTATCGAAGCGCAGGATGATGCTGTTGGCGTTCTGCACCAACTGACGGTACTCCTGCTCGGAGGTGCGGAGCCTGCGCTCAAGCAGGGTGCGCTGGCGCAGCATGGCGACGAGCAGGGCAATGATGCCGCACAGCACCAGGAAGGCCGCCGCGGCAATGGCCAGTTCGCGGCGGTAGGTATGCAGGGGGCGGTTCGGCTCGTTGACGATTTCGCTCCCGGCCGGCAGGCTGTCGCGGTTGATGCCGAAGCGCTCCAGCTCGCGGTAGTCGAAGCGGAGGACCGGCGGGACCGCGCGATCTATCCCGATGGTTTCGGGCCGTTCGCCCCTGAGGATGCGCAACGCCATCCGTCCGGCGGCTTCTCCCTGCTGCCGGCCGGACAGCAGGCTGCCGCCGACGATGCCCTTGCCCAGTTGGAAGGTCCAGAGGCCGTAAATGGGGACGTTGGTCCGGTCATGCACGAACCTCAGGACCTCTTCATAGGTGAAGGACCGTCCCTGACGGTCCCGGTTGAAGGCGCCAAGGACGATCAGGCTGTCGTTGCCCAGGCGTTCAACGGCCGTGGCCAGCTCCGTCATGGTCACATTCTGGATTATTTCGATGCTGGCCCGGGCGCGGTAATGACCCATGGCCTGCCGAACGCCGTCGGCGATGACCCGGCCGGTTTCGGTCGTATCGCTGATGACAACCACCCGGCGGCGGTCGGGATGGAGGGAGAGGGCGAGAGTGATGGTCCTGAGTGGATCGGCTTCCTCCACGACGCCGGTGATGTTGGTCCGTCCGGCCAGGGTGCTGTCGGAAAATCCGTTCAGGCCGCAGAACACGATGGCCGCTTGGGGAAAGATCTCGGCCCGGTGGTTGGCGGCAAAGTCGAAGGCGGCATTGTCGGTGGCGACGACCACCTGGAGGTCGGTGCCGGCATACTTGTGGCGGAAGAGGTCCGTAAGGAGCCGTTCGTAGGCCGGTCCGCCGTAACGCTTGGCATCCAGGTATTCCACAAACGGGTCCGCATCCGGATCGGCCTTCCTGAAGGCTGCCATGATGCCGGCCGTCTCTTCGCTGGTCCAGGTGAAGCCGGGATGGTACGAGTGCAGCACAAGGATCCTGCCGAGGAGGGAGCCGGGAGCGGATGCGTGGGCCGTCTGGGCGGGAGAAAGGGCGAGAAGGAGGGCCAGGACCGCAAGGACTGGCGCGGATGGGCGCCGCAGGCTCGCCCACGACCGTTCGAGGTATGCCCGGAGTGAACGCAACCCGGGGAAGCGGTTGGCTGCCGTGAGAATCATCCTGTGTTCTCCGGGTAAGGCCGTAGCCGTACCCTGTTCCAGAGGATGCGGCGTCTGCGGTCAGAAGGCCGGAGGGGCTGCATCCCGGGAAGCGGAACTGCTTCCAATTACCTTCGATGCCTTGCGGCGCGCCTTGTCGGCGTACATGCGCTGGTCCGCCAGGCGCCAGGTTTGGTCGAGGGTGAGTGGCGCCGTGGCCGTTGCCGTGCCCAGGGAAAGGCTGAGCTCGGGAGAATCTCCATCGGAGTTGAGCAGGGCTACGGTTTCCCGGACCCGCTCCAGTGCCTCCAGCGCCGTTTCGTGGTCGGAGCCCTCCATGATGACGGCAAATTCGTCGCCACCGACCCGCGCCACCACGTCTTCGGACCGGAATGCCGCCCGCAGGGCCTGGGCCGCCTTGACGATGAGGGTGTCGCCCGCAGTGTGGCCGAAGGTGTCGTTCGCCGCCTTGAGATTGTCCACGTCGACCATCACCATGCTCACGGGGAAGTGCCGCCCCCGGTCGATCCGCTGCATCTCCGCCTCGAAAAAGAGCCGGTTGTAGAGGCCGGTCAGGGAGTCGTGGTTGGAGAGATGGACGAGCCGGTCTTCCTTTTCGATGAGCCGGTTAACGAGGCCGTTGAATGCCTCGGCCACCCGTTCGATCTCATCACCCGAACGGATCAGTACGTTGCGGTGGGCGCCGCTGTCCTCGGCTCCCCGGATCTGGCGCTCCAGCGCGAGGATCGGCAGTGTCAGGCGGCGCATGAGGAGCCAGATGGCGGCCGCGCTCAGGAGTCCCCAGGGGATGACAGCCATCCATGCCGAACGCTCCGCCATGCGGAGCGGCGCATAGGCCTCGTCCTCCGGCAGGTCGGCCGCAAGGGTCCACGTGGTCTGGCGCAGCTTTTTCAGGGTGCTCAGCATGGCAGTGTCGCTGGCAACGGTTTCGACCGAGATGACGTCTCCCTTGGGCAGGGAGGATGCCAGGTGCAGGATTTCCGGCTTGACACTCTGCTGCAGGATGCTTTCCCGTTGGGGATGCATGATCAGGGCG
Organism: Geobacter sp. PheSNFMC; assembly: GCF_059620965.1. NCBI lineage: Bacteria > Pseudomonadati > Thermodesulfobacteriota > Desulfuromonadia > Geobacterales > Geobacteraceae > Geobacter > Geobacter sp. PheSNFMC. The sequence goes on along the minus strand of NZ_JCAMRN010000053.1, from coordinate 2,722 downwards.
CCGTCATCGGCAAACAGGTAAAAGATACCTTCCTTGCCGATGCGGGTAGAGGCCAGGGAGCCGATGAAATTCCCTTTGAGCAGGTCCATGCTCCCCCCGAGTATGGCGACGAGGGTTCCGTTCGGCGTAAAGACCGGGGCAGTGAACATGACGGTGGGATGGTGGTGGGGCTGGCTCGACACGAAGGGCCGCGAGATGTAGGGGCGCTCCGAGACCCTGGTCTGCCGGATGTACTCGCGGGCGGAGAAGTCGAGGCCGGTGCGCTGCAGCCCCTGATTGGTCTCGGCCAGCAGGATTCCGTCGGGCGTGAACACGAACGCTCCGTTATCGAAGAACGCGGCCAGCAGGGGATAGCGCTGGAGAAAGCGCCGGGCGTTCCCGGGGGACGTCACGTCGTCGGCGGTGGCCAGGCGAGCGATACTTATGAGGGCATCGTGGCTGCCCTGGAGCTTTTCGTCTATCTCTGCGCCGACCCGGGACAGCAGGGTCGCCTGGTGGGTATTCACCACATCCCGCAGCGACTTGCCGAAGAACTCGAGCGTCAGGTAGATCGCCGCGGGTGTCGTGGTAAAGAAGACGAAAAGCACGAAGAGGGCTGTCTTGGTTTTAAGGCTTGCTCGTCTCATTGGCGCCGCCGTAGGAAAAGGATGGTACCCGGTAGTATACCATTTCGTCACCATAGTTTCATTGCTTGAGCTTTTTTGCATCCGAAGTGACACTAGCTTGTGCTGTCCGGCAATAAAACCGCTTTTCCCCTGCCGGTGAAGGTGGTACTCTCCTCCCATTTCGCGGAGGATGGAGTGCATGGATACCCGCAACAGGATGATTCTTTTCAACGGTCTCGTGGTGAATGTGGAGCAGATGGAAGTCCGGATCGGCGCCAAAGGGTGGCACACCTTTCAGGTGGTGCGGCATCCGGGCGGGGTGGGAGTCCTGCCGCTCCACGGGGACGGAACGGTCACCCTGATCCGTCAGCTCCGGCCGGCCGTGGACGACGTGCTGCTGGAGATCCCGGCGGGCCGGCTCGATCCGGGGGAGGAGCCTTCCGCCTGCGGCCGGCGTGAGCTGACCGAAGAGACGGGGCTTACGGCTGAGCGGCTCGAATCCCTCGGCACGATCCTGACCTCGCCGGGAGTCTTCGACGAACGGATCCACCTGTTCCTCGCCGTCGGTCTTACCCAGGGTGAGGCGACCCCCGAGCAGTACGAGGAAATCGAAACCGTGCGCCTTCCCCTGGCCGAGGCCCTGGCCCTGGCCGCCGAGGGCGGAATCCGGGACGGCAAGACCATTGCGGCCCTTCTGCGGGCCTCGGTGCGGCAGTCATGATCCTGACGGCGCGGGTGGGGGCCGACCAGGCCGGCGTGCGGCTCGATGAGGGGGCGGCGCGGCTCTTTCCCCAGCTCTCCAAAACCCGGATCCGCACCATCATCGACTGGGGAGGATGCGCTGTGGGGGGGACCATGGCGCGGGTGGCGTCCCGCCGTCTTCAGGCCGGTGACGAAATCGTCCTCGGAGTAATGGAGCCGGAGCGTTACCGGGAGATTGCCCTGGCGCCCGAAGATATCCTGTTCGAAGACGCCGGCTATCTGGCCGTGAACAAGGCCTCCGGGCTCAACTGCCAGCGGACTCCCTACCAGCTCAAGGGGACCCTTGAGTATGCCGTGACCCTCCACTTCCGGGCCCGCGGCAGCGCCGAGCCTGCACGGGTGATCCACCGCCTCGACCGGGGAACCTCCGGGGTGATGATCTTTCCCGCCTCCCGCCGGTCGGCGGCCCATATCTCGCGGGAACTGAAAGAAGGGAGGGTGGAAAAGGTCTACTGGGCGCTGGTGACGGGCATGCCGCCGGCCGATTCCTGGCAGGTCGACGCGCCCGTGGCCAAGGTGGGCACATCCCGCTACGGGGTGGCGCCGGTCGGCAAGGCCGCCCTGACCGAGTTCCGGGTCGTGGCCCGGGGGAACGGCGCGACACTGGTGGAGGCCCGCCCCCGCACCGGCCGCACCCACCAGATCCGCGTCCATCTGGCCCATGGGGGGCTTCCGATCATAGGGGATACGACTTACGGCGGCATCGCCGCGCCGCGGATGATGCTCCACTGCCGGACCATGGCCTTCCGGGCTGAAGACGGCCGGCCGGTGAGCGCCACGGCACCCCCTGACCGGGAGTTCACTGCCGCTTGCGAACGGCATGGAATCCAGTCCGGCGGGGCATGATGTATTGCCTTGATTTTTCCTTTACATCCAGGGATAAAGAGAACGAAATCACGTAACGGAGGGGTTCATGCTACGAAACATTTTTGTCACGATTGCTGCTGTTATGGTTATCAGCGTTGGCGCAGTCCCACTCGGGGCAGTGGAGAAGGTCTCGACCGATACGGCTGGGGCGGCACAGAACAAGGCGGGCCGCGGCTGCTGCATGAAAGGGGCTCGGGATGGGCAGGGGTGCTGCTGTTGCTGCTGCGATTGCGACGCCCCGGCGGATGGCTCCTGCTGCAAAAAAGGTGGCAAAGGCCGCGGCACGAAGCGTGGCTGCGCCAAGCAAGGCATGGGACCGAAGGACTGCCCTGCCGCGTCCGGCCAGAAGAATGACGCCCCGGCCGACCGCTGAACGGCAGGCCGTTCTGACTGATTGAACGAACAAGGAAACCCGGCGGGGGGATGACGGCATGTCATCCCCCCGTTGTCGCTTAACGGAACCAGCTTACCCGGACAAAACTCTCCCC
>NZ_JCAMRN010000052.1:0-29717 GCF_059620965.1 Geobacter sp. PheSNFMC | reverse complement strand
GCGACGGCAAGGGGATCATCCGCCTGCTGAAGGACGAAATCGGCAAGGGAAGCCCCCTGGGGCGGATCCTCGGCGGTGGCGCGGCCTCAGTCGGCAAGGCCTATGGCATCACCCGCGTTCCGGTGGTGAAGAACCAGGGGATTCCGGCCTACGACCCCCGCTCAATCAAGGGTATCGGCATCACCTACGCCACCAGCACCATGGGGGCCGACCACACCGCCGGCTACACCATCGCCACGAACATCCTCAATGTGGGCGGCTTTGTGGACCCCCTGAAAAAGGACGGACAGGTGGAGCTTTCCCGCAATCTGCAGATTGCCACCGCGGCTGTGGACTCCACCGGCATGTGCATCTTCATCGCCTTCCCGGCCCTGGACATCCCCGAGTGCCTGCCGGCCCTGATCGACATGATCAATGCCCGCTTCGGCATCAACCTGACCGGCGACGACGTGACCAACCTGGGCAAGCAGATCCTGAAGACCGAGCGGCAATTCAACATCGAGGCAGGCTTCACCAAAGAGCACGACCGCCTGCCGGAATTCTTCAAGACCGAGCCGGTGGCGCCCCATAATGCCGTGTGGGACTTCACCGACGCCGAGATCGACGAATTCTGGAATTTCTAGGGACACCTGCGAACACGGCGCGGACACATCCTCGTGTCCGCGCCCGGAAAACAAACGATCCGCCGGCCGTTGAAGGAGTCACCATGGAGATCACTGTCAAGCTGTTTGCCATGTTCCGCATCGGACGTTTTACCGCGGCAAGGAAACAGTGCGAGCCGGGGACAGTCCCCGCAGACATCGCAAACCGGCTGAGCATTCCGGAGAAAGACATCGGCATCGTGCTGGTCAACGGTCGGCACGCCAAGCTGGACCACCGGCTCTCGGACGGGGACACCCTCTCGCTGTTCCCTCTGGTGGGAGGAGGGTAACCGATGGACCTGCTCGAATTCATCGCGGCTGAAGCAACGGGAGACCTCTTCCCCTGGGCGGCCCAGGTCAGGGCTGCCGAGCGGTTCGGCCTCACCCTTGGCCGGGTTGAGGAGACAGCCCTGACCCACGGCCTGATGCCGGCACGCTATCAGCGGAACCGCCAGACCATCAGCGTGGAAAGGCAGCTCCACCTCTTCCGGAGCCGGGCAGTCATCATCGGCAGCGGCGGCCTCGGCGGCTACCTGGTGGAAGAGTTGGCCCGCCTCGGGGTCGGAAACCTGGTGGTGGTGGATCCAGACATCTTCGAGGAACACAACCTGAACCGCCAGATCCTCTCCTCCCCGGCACTGCTCGGCAGGTCAAAGTCAGCAGTCGCCGCAGAGCGCGTGGCCGAGATAAACCCCGCTGTAACCATCACGCCTCTCCAGGTGGCGTTTTCCAGGGAAAACGGCCGTGAGATCCTGACTCGGGCCGACGTGGTGCTGGACGGTCTGGACAGCATCACCACCCGCCTGGAACTTGTCGACCTCTGCCGTGAGCTTTCAATCCCCCTCGTACACGGTGCCATAGGGGGCTGGTACGGGCAGATCGCCTCACAACTGCCGGGCGACGACATTTCCCCCTCCCTCTTCGGGAGCTGGTCGGAGCCGCGCGGGATTGAAACCCGCCTCGGCAACCCGTCCTTCACCCCAGCCGTGGTGGCGAGCCTCCAGGTGGCGGAAGCATGCAAGATCCTGCTCGGGGAAGGAGAATCGCTCCGTAACCGGATGATTTTCGTAAACCTTCTCGACATGGAGTTCGATGAGGTACTGCTCGAACCGGCGCCTGCGGCGGTGGGAGAGTAGCGCAATACGTACTGCTGCCAGGAAAAGGTTGACAGACCGGACGGTTGCATACATCATGGGTAGCATATTCGAGTAACATCTCTCCGAGCCGCTGCGCCTGCAAGGTTACAACCTATGGCGCCCGGCCAACGGGTTCCGCTGGAAACGGCGGCGCCTCCCTTTTGGAAAGGAGATTCCCCGGTCGCCATGCGTCCAAGGGCCTCCTTCCATTCGGCAGGAGGCTTTTTTTGTGTGCGGATTATCCTGACTGCGAGGTGAGCCACAACCATGGTCATCATTACCGACACCCCCATCGACCCCACAACTGCCTATGGGCTTCTCTCAAAAGGGACTTCAGGCTCGATTGTCCTTCACTACGCCGTGGTGAAACAGGACGCCGGCAACAGCGCGCCCACCGCCTGCATCGACTACCGGTTCGACGCTGGTGCGATCGAGGAACTCGAGGCAATCTCCGCCGAGTTGCGCCAGCAGTGGCAACTGGAAGACGTTCTTCTGATCAGGCGGGAGGGTTGCCTGGGCGTCGGAGAGATCATCTCTCTTGTGGCCGCAAGCTCCCCCAACAGCGAGGACGCTTTTTCCGCCTGCCGGCACGGCATCGCCCGTCTCAAGAAAATGTCGACCGTTCACAAGCGGGAGCAATTTGCAGAGTAGAAGCAATCCACCAAAAGGAGACTCGCCCATGAAAATGTATCGTTCGTTCGCGGCAACCCTCGTTGCGCTCCTCATGCTCGTTACCGTTGCCGGTGCCGAGGAGCGCCTCAAAATGTCCACCACAACCTCAACCCAGGACTCGGGACTGCTCAAAGTTCTTCTTCCCCCGTTCGAGAAGAAGAACAACGTCAAGGTCGATGTGATTGCCGTGGGTACCGGTCAGGCCCTGAAGCTGGGCGAAGCGGGCGATGTTGATGTGGTCTTCGTCCATGCCCGCAAGCTGGAAGACAAGTTCGTGGCCGACGGATTCGGAGTGAACCGCAAAGACGTCATGTACAACGACTTCGTCATCATTGGCCCGAAAAACGACCCGGCAGGCATCGCCAAGGCGAAGACAGCCGCAGAGGCCCTGAAGCTGCTCGCTGCGAAAGGAGCCTCCTTCATTTCCCGGGGCGACAAGTCGGGCACTCATACCAAGGAACTTGACCTCTGGAAGTCCGCCGGCGTTGATCCTAAAGGAGACTGGTATGTGGAAGCGGGCCAGGGCATGGGACCGGTCATCACGATGGCCACCGAGCGGCGCGCCTACACCCTGACCGACCGGGGGACATACAATGCCTTCAAGGGTGCCAAAACCGATCTTGTGATTCTGTTCCAGGGTGAAAAAGGACTCTTCAACCCCTACGGGATCATGGCCGTCAATCCGAAAAAATTCCCCCACGTCAAGTATGACCTGGCCATGAAACTCATCGACTACATCACCGGCCCGGAGGGGCTGAAGACCATCTCCGACTACAAGGCCCACGGCGAACCGGTCTTCTTTATTTACAAGAAATAGAAATCATCATAGCATTGAACCGCTGACCGGGGGTATCCGTGACCGGTCAGCGGTTCGCTCTCATCCGCAGCCATGGACTTTTACTCCGAATCCCTTACGACCGCTCTCCAGCTCATTGCCTCCCGCGACCCGGACGTGGTCAGCGCGGTGACCGTATCAATCGTCGTATCGCTCTGGTCGACCCTGTTCGCGGCCCTGGCCGGCGTGCCGACGGGTGTGATGGTGGCGGTGGCGGAATTTCCCGGCAAGCGGGCGGCGGTGACGCTGCTCAACACCCTCATGGCCCTGCCCACGGTCGTTGTGGGACTCTTCGTCTACAGTCTCATCAGCCGCCAGGGTCCCCTGGGCGAATTCGGCCTTCTCTTCACACCCTGGGCCATGGTCGTGGGACAGACGCTCCTGGCCATCCCCATCGTGGCGAATCTGACCATGAGTGCCATCAAGGGTGCCGATCCCCGCATCGTTCCCACCGCCCTCACCTTGGGCGCCGGGCCGTTCGAAAGCATTCGACGACTGGTACTGGAGATGCGCTTCGGCATCATGGCCGCGCTCATTGCCGCCTTCGGCAGGGTTATCGCCGAGGTGGGAGTTGCCATGATGCTCGGCGGCAACATCCGGAGCCATACCCGGACCATGACGACCGCCATCGCCATGGAGACAGGCAAGGGGGAATTCGCCCTGGGGCTCGCCCTGGGGCTCATCCTCATGGCGGTCGCGCTGATCGTCAACATGGCTCTCAACGCCCTGCAGCAGAGGTGACAGACCATGAGCGAATGCATCCGGCTCACCAATATACGCACTACCTACGCCGGCCGGACCGTCCTTGCCATTGACCGGCTCACGCTGCGCAGCGGCAGGATCTATACCCTCACCGGCGCCAACGGTGCCGGGAAGAGCACCCTCCTCTCCCACCTGGCTCTCCTCGCGGCACCCACAAGCGGCGAAATCGTCTTCGGCGACCGGACGGTGCGCTGGAACAATGGCTCACTTCAGCACCTGCGGCGCCAAGTCACGCTGGTGCACCAGTCTCCGTACCTCTTCACCGGCAGTGTTTTCACCAATGTGGCCTACGGCCTCAAACTTCGCGGCGTCCACGGTGAAGAATTAAAGAGCAGGGTCGAGAGTGCCCTGACCCTTGTGGGTCTCGGCGGATTCGGCCATCGCCGCTCCCGTGAGCTCTCCGGCGGAGAGGCCCAGCGGGTCGCCCTGGCCAGGGCGCTGGCACTCAAAACGAGCATCCTGCTTCTGGACGAGCCCCTGGCCAACGTCGACCGGGCAACGAGTGAGCTCCTCACCTCCATCATCGCCGGTCTGCCGGCCGACGGGACCATGGTCATCATGACCACCCACGACCCGGAGCATGCGGAGCGGCTGGGTGGAGACCGCATTCACCTGGTGGCGGGCGAACTGGCCAACCCGCTTACGGGCGTCAAATTATCCAGCAGCGAAGGAGATGAATTGTGCCGTCTTTCACCGAAGCCCGCAGCATTATTCTCGATCGCGTAGCGCCGCTCGGTGTCGAGCGGGTGGGTATCCTGGAGGCCGTCGGCCGGGTCCTTGCCGAGGACTTGATCGCCCCCTGGGAGATGCCCCTCTGCGACAACTCCGCCATGGACGGCTTTGCCGTGCGCGCCGACGACTGTGGTGAGGTTCCCGTATCCCTGAAGGTTACGGGCTATATCCCCGCCGGCGGCCGGCCCGAAGGCCCGGTGGAGCCCGGCTGCGTCATCAGAATCATGACCGGCGCACCGGTACCGCCCGGCTGCGACGCGGTGGTGCCGGTGGAAGAAACCGAAGACGAAGGCGGCACGGTCCGGATCATGGCAGCAGTCGCGCGCCGCCAGCACATCCGCTTCAAGGGAGAAGATGTCGCCACGGGCGATATCGTGGTCCCCCGCGGCACCCTGCTCCAGCCCCCCGAAATCAGCATGCTCGCATCCTTCGGCAAGGCGCTGGTGCCGGTATTCCGCAAGGCCCGGGTCGCCATTCTGTCCACCGGCGACGAACTGGTCGAATTGGGCGAATCCCCCGCGCCGGGCACGATCATCAACTCCAATGCCCTGTCCCTGGCAGCCGCGGTACGCCAGTGCGGCGCCGAACCGGTCATCATCGGCATCGCCCGCGACAACCGGGAAAGCCATCGGGAAAAACTTGCCGAAGGGCTCAGGGCCGACGCCCTCATCACCTCGGCAGGCGTGTCGGCCGGCGACCGGGACGTGGTCCGTGACGTCCTGGCCGAACTGGGGGCCGAGCAGCTCTTCTGGAAGGTCGACATGAAACCCGGCGGTCCCACCGCCTTCAGCATGCATGGCGCCGTACCGGTCTTCTCCCTCCCCGGCAACCCGGTCTCCACCATGATCACCTTCGAGATATTCGTCCGTCCGGCGCTCCTGCGGATGATGGGACACTCCCGCGTGGTGCGCCCCTTTGTCAAGGCCACCCTGTTGGAGGAGGCGCGCAAGAAGCCGGGCAAGGTAAACTTCCTCCGGGTACGGGCAACGGAACGGGACGGCCGACTGGTGGCATCCACCGCCGGTGAGCAGCACACCGGCATTCTCAGGACCATGGTCAACGCAAACGCCCTGGTGCTGCTTCCCCGGGAGGCCTCGTTCGTCCCGGCCGGAAGCGAGGTGGAGATGATGATCCTGCGGGATGACGTTACGATGCTGGAACGCTAGGGGGAATCACGTATGTCTTTCAACCATTTTGACGACCAGGGCCAGGCCATCATGGTGGACGTGAGTGGCAAGCAGCCGACCCTGCGCACCGCTACGGCCGCCGCCACGGTGTCAATGCAGCCGGACACCCTGGCCGGCCTGCTGGCCGGCCGGACCACCAAGGGCGATGTCCTGGGCGTGGCACGGATCGCCGGCATCGCCGCCGCCAAAAAAACACCGGAGCTGATCCCCCTCTCCCACCCGCTGGCCATCCACCATGCGGCAATCGATTTCGATACCGACCAGGCCTGCGGCACCGTCACCGTCAGAGCCACGGTGCGGGCCTTCGAGCGGACCGGTGTGGAGATGGAAGCCATGGCCTCGGCGGCCGTGGCCGCCCTCACCATCTACGACATGTGCAAGGGTGCCGACAAGGGAATCACCATCAGCCAGATCCGCCTTCTCCTCAAAGAGGGGGGCAAGAGCGGCACCTGGCAGAGGGAGGAAGCACAATGAAGGCGGCGATTCTGACCCTGAGCGACAAGGGCTCCCGGGGCGAACGGGCCGACGCCAGCGGCCCGGCCCTCGTCGCATGGCTGGCGGAACGGGGCGTCGAAACGGTGCGCACGGAGATCATCCCCGACGAGGCGGACCTTATCTCCGCCCGCCTCGCCGCATGGGCCGACGCGGGAGATGCGGACCTGATCCTCACCACGGGCGGCACCGGAGTCTCCCCCCGGGACGTTACCCCCGATGCCACCATGACGATCCTTGATCGCCTCATCCCCGGCTTCGGCGAGGTGATGCGGATGAGGAGCCTCCAGAAGACCCCCAACGCCATGATCTCCCGGGCCGTGGCCGGGATCAGGGGAACCGCCCTCATCATCAACCTCCCCGGCAGTCCCCGTGGCGCCGTTGAAAACCTGGAAGCGGTCTGGCCGGCCGTGCCGCACGCCGTTGAAAAAATCCAGGGCAACACCCGCGACTGCGCCCCGGCACACTGAAACAACCGCTCTTCCAACCATCCCGAAACCCGGCCCACGCCGGGTTTTTTGTTGACCGGGTCCCTGGTATGGGCTATACACTAGAATTCCGTTTTAATTTTAGACCAAGGAGGATCGACCATGGGTCTGATGGACCAAATCAAGGCTAAAGCCCGGAACAACCTGCAAACAATCGTGCTCCCGGAGAGCTATGATGACCGGATGTATGCCGCCGCCCAACAGATCGTGGAACAGGGTTTGGCAAAAGTCGTCATGCTTGGCAATGCCGACGCCATCGCCAGGAAAGCGGCCGATCTCGGCGCCGCCATCTCCGGGGTCGAGCTGATCGATCCGGCCACGTCTCCCAAGCTCAACGAATATGCCGACGCCTTCGCGGAACTCCGCAAGAGCAAGGGACTTACCAAGGATGAGGCCCTGAAGCTCCTTACCGCGTCAGACAACCTCTACTATGCCGGCATGATGGTCCGCCAGGGCGACGCCGGGGGCGAGGTGGCCGGCGCCACCGGCACCACCGGCGACGTGCTTCGGGCAGCCTTTCAGACCGTGGGCCCTGCCATGGGGATCAAAACGGTTTCCTCGTTTTTCTTCATGGTCACCAAAACCCCGTCCTTCGGCGAAAACGGCATCATCTTCTTTGCCGACTGCGCCGTAAACCCCAACCCCGATGCCCAGGCCCTGGCCGACATCGCCGTGGCCACCGCCCGCAACTGCAAGGCCTTCCTCGACGTGGACGCCCGGGTGGCCATGCTCTCCTTCTCCACCAAGGGAAGCGCTTCCCATGCCGACGTGGACAAGGTCCTCAAGGCAATGGAACTGGCCAAAGCCATTGACCCGGCACTTCATATCGACGGCGAGCTCCAGGCCGACGCCGCCCTTCTTCCCAAGGTGGGCGAGCGCAAGGCACCCGGCAGCCCCGTGGCCGGCAAGGCCAACGTCCTCGTCTTCCCGGACCTGGACGCCGGCAATATCGCCTACAAGCTCGTGGAGCGGGTCGCCGGCGCAGAGGCCATAGGCCCCATCATCCAGGGTCTGGCAAAACCGGTGAATGACCTCTCCCGGGGCTGCTCCGTGGACGACATCGTCAACGTGGCCGCCATTACCGCGGTTCAGGCCCAGGGATAAACGAACCACAACCACCTGCACGACAAAAGGCCGCCAGCATCAGCCGGCGGCCTTTTGTTCTCCGAACTCCTCCCTCCTTGCCAAACCCGAACCCTTGAAACCAAAGGTCCACCCTCAGCGCAGAGCACTTTGATTCTGCCTCTTCAGGGCACATTCGATTCAACCGGCTCTCCGGCTTCACGGGATCAGCAAAGACGAAGGCCGCCAGAGATATTCCCGGCGGCCTTCGGTGCGTCATGATCTTTTTGTGGCCGCTACTTCCTCACGAAATCGGGCCGCGCAAACGAATAGTCAAAGTTCATGTGGTCGGTGTAGGTACCATTGAGGATTGCCACCACGTCCTCGGTAAAGACGAGTTCTTCGTCCGTGGGAATGACGAATACCTTGATAGGTGAGTCGTCGGTGGTGATGAGGCTCTCCCGCTTGCGGGTCATGGCCCCCTTGTTCCGCTCACGGTCGAGCTTGATGCCGATTCCCTCAAGCCCTTCGATGGTCTTCTCCCGGATGGGCCACCCCATCTCCCCCACGCCGGCGGTGAAGACCACCGCATCAAGACGGCCGAGCACGGCCATATAGGTGCCGATATATTTTCTCAGGCGGTAGGCCTCGATATCGAGGGCAACCTTGCAACGGTGATCGCCGTTGGCCGCGTTTTCGATCACGTCGCGGCGGTCGGTGAAGCGGCCGGTCACGCCGAGCACCCCGCTCTTCTTGTTGAGGATGCTGTCGATCTCCTTGGCGGAAAGATTTTCCTTCTGCATCATGAACGCGGGGATGGCAGGGTCGATGTCGCCGCAGCGGGTCCCCATGACGGCACCCTCAAGCGGGGTGAGCCCCATGCTCGTATCGACGGAGACACCACCCTTGATGGCACAGTGAGACACCCCGTTGCCGATATGCATGGTGATGATGTTGCTCTCGGAAGGCTTCTTGCCGATAAGAACCGCTGCCCGCTTCGATACGTAGAGATGGGACGTACCGTGGAAGCCGTAGCGGCGCACGCCGTACTTCTCGTACCACTCGTAGGGAAGCGGATAGAGGTAGGCATGCTCGGGCATGGTCTGATGGAACGCCGTATCGAAAATGGCCACATGGGGAACGTGGGGGAGAACCGCCTGAGCAGCCTCGATGCCTGCGATGTTGGGGGGATTGTGCAGGGGGGCCAGATGCTGGACATCCTTGACCGCGTCCAGCACCTTTTCGTCGATGAGCACCGAGCGGGTGAACATTTCCCCCCCGTGGACGACCCGGTGACCGACCGCTGATATCTCGTTGATATCTCCCAGAACGCCCTGCTCGGCATCCACCACGGTCCTGATGATCAGGTCAATGGCCACCTGGTGGTCGGGACACTCGTACTCCTTCCGGTAGGTTTCCCGGCCGGGCACCTCGTGCATGATGAAGGAGTCTCCGATGATGACCCGCTCCACCATGCCCTTGGCAACGACCTCTTTTCTCTCCCAGTCGAATAACTGGTACTTCACCGATGAGCTGCCGCAATTGAGGGCAAGTATGATCATCATTCCTCCTGATTGAGCGAAAATAAAAATTGTTCAACACGAATAAAACAAGCAATTTCAAGATGATTTATGAGAGATGATACAGATGGGGACCGAAAAATAAAACTGTTTTTTACATATACAATACGGAAAAGTTGAATTCAAGTTTTTTTAAGTGGAGGGGGTGGACCGGCAAAACCTTTCCTCTAGACTTTGCAGAAACCCTGTGATATGTTTACGCTGCTTTCAGAAAATATTTTATAAGGAGGTATTCCGTGGCCCACGTTATTTCCGACGACTGCACCAATTGCGGCGCCTGTGTCGATTCTTGTCCGGTCAACGCTATTGCACCGGCCGACGACAAGCACAAGATTGATGCAGATACCTGTATCGATTGCGGCGCTTGCGTCGACACCTGCCCGGTAAGCGCCATCAGCGCAGCCTAACCGACAGGTCGCACCAGCCAATACCGGCATGACGTCCGTCGTGCCGGTATTTTTTTGCCCTGACAATGAAACGGGCCGGCTCCATTGCCGGCCCGTTTCATTGTATTCTCTGCCACCCGAATCCACGCGGCAGGAGGGCCGGTCCCTCTCCCCCGCCTCATGTTTTCAGGCCTCGTTATCGGGCGTAATGCTCACTGAGTCGCAACAGTGGAACCGGTCACCTCCACGGTGAAATCGGTGGCCTCGCCGGGAATCCGGGCCAAAACGATCACAAAGGGAATCCGGTTGCCCGGCTGGACTCCCAGATTCGACAGGGAGTCGCCGAACTGGTTATTCATGGCAGCCTCGATCTTTGCCATGGGGAGCGAGGCTATCTGTTCGTCGCTCAGGCTGTTGCCGCAGTAGGCAACTTTCTGCATCACCGTCTGGCCTCCCGGCCCCACGAGCGCTCCCTTCACCTGGATGGACGCCCGGGGCTTGCGGTAGTTGTTGACGGCTTCACCTCGAATGACGAAAACCTCTCCCACCTCAGCATTGACCAGATATCCCCCTCTGACCTTGTCAAGACCGACCCCCCCCTCCTCCCGCGCTTCGAACCCGAGCCATTCAGCCACAAAACCGATGCCGAGCTTATTGAAGGCGGCAGGACCCTCTTTGAAGAAGTAGAATCCGAATCCGGCAAGGGCAACGATCACCAGGACCGACACCACAATGGCGACAAGGGGAAGCAGGGAACGCCCCTTGCGGCGCGACGAGATGACAAGAGGGGGAGCCTCCTCTTCTCCGAAGGGAACGGACAGGGGGGACGGCGGTGGTGCCGCCTCGGCGGGTTCGGCCACAGGCTGCTCCGGAGCCGTATCGGCTGCCGCCCGGATGCGATCTCGGGACTCGGGCTCCGGTACGGTTTCATCGATGCCCAGATCCAGTTCACCGAAATCGAAAGGCTCGGCTTCTTCCCCGGATTCAGCCCCCTGAGAAACGCCTTCCTTCGCCGCCCCCTCCTCGAAATCAAGGGTAAAGCCCCCCGCGGAACCTCCTTCTCTCTCCCCGGCACCGGTTGCGGCGGCAAAGGCCTCGGGGCTCACCTCGCCAAAGGCGATCTCGTCCCCGAATCCGCCAACGGCAGGCGCAACTAGAGGCCCAGCGGGACGCGGCCGCTCCTCTGCGACGGGCTCGCCGAAATCGAATGCCTCCGGCTCAGAAGCAACTGGCTGCGCCGGATGTTCTTCACTGCCTGCCGCCGGTCCTCCGCCGAAGCCGAACGAAAAATCCTCATCAGCGGCAATGGCTCCTGAAGGAACGTCAAAGGGTGCCGGCAGGCTGTCAGCGGTTGTCTCGACACCAGAGCCTGCGGGAGGAAATGACGGAGCCGGCTCCTGCTGGGGCGCCTGGGGCGGCTCGACCTCTTTCTCTGGCACCGAATCCTCTGCCGCGGCAGTACCGGCAGCGCCCCTGCCCTCACGTGCATCCAGCCCCTGCAGGATCGAGTCGAAATCCGTCTCTTCCGCCGGGGCCTCTTTTTTTATGACGAAAATGTGCCGGCACTTGGAGCAACGGACCTTGATGCCGGCGGCCGTAACTTTGGAGTCGTCAAGCCGGAACTTGCTGCTGCATTGCGCACACTGGATGATCATTGGTCACTCCACGGGGAGAGGTGGGGCAGCGGATAACGGCCGCCTGGCGAAAAACGGCGCCGAGCCGGTCATTTCGGACTTTTCTATAGCAGATAAAGGCACTTAGTGTCAATTCAATATGGCCACCGGCCCATCCTTTATGGTATATCTGTTGGACCGGAAGCCGCCACGGCCCCGGGAAACTTTCAGCAATCGGAGAATACGCATGCGCCACCTGCTCACCCCATTACTGACCATCGTGCTGTTCCTCCAGTGCGCCGCCGCGGCATTTGCCGCCCCCACCCTGTCAGTGGACAAGCCGTTCTTTGATTTCGGGACCATACCGCAAGGGAAAAAGCTCGACCATGTCTTTACGCTGAGGAACAAGGGGGACGCCCCCCTGTCGATCCACAGGACCAAATCGTCCTGCGGCTGTACCGTGGTCAACCTCCCCCGCACAACCATCGAGCCGGGAGGAAACGTCGAGCTTAAGACAACGTTCGACTCGACCACGTTCGGCGGCAAGGTCACCAAGACCATAACCGTCGAAACCAATGACCCGGCAAACCCTAATTACACGCTCACCCTCACGGGCATTGTCAGCGAAATACTGGTTGTGGCGCCCCGTCAACTGAACCTGGGACAGATAAAGGCGGGAACGAGCGGGGTATTCACCGTTACGGTGGACAACAGGGGGGCCCGGCCCGTGAAGATACTCTCCGTCACCACCCCCATGCCCCAGGTGAAAGTGACAGCCGGCAAACAGAGCATCAAGCCCGGCGAGAGCACTCCCATCACCATATCGGTGGCACCGCGGCCGGAAGATCGGTTCCTGAGCGGATTCCTCATCATCAAGACCGACATGCCAGGCAAACCCGAAATCACCGTGCCGGTGTACGGCTCTGTGTCGAAGTAGCGGCGGCCTCCAGGTCTTCCTTGAGATCAAGATAGGCCCGTTCCACGTTCACGTCGAAAAACGTGCGGAAGCCGGGCATGGCATCGTAGCGCGGCAGCCGGAACCGGGCCTTGGCCTCGGCAAGACTCCTGCCTGCTTCGATGTGGCGCAGGACCTCGGTGAGGAACTCCTTGAAGAAGAGCCTGAACCGCCTGAGCCCCGCACGGTCGGACACATCACCCAGGCCGGGGAGCACATGTTTTGCCCCTACCGCCTCCAGGCTCTCCAGGGTGACGACCCAATCCCGCATTTTCCCTTCCCCCATGTACCCCACCACGTCGTTGTAAAAGAGATCCGACGTAAAGAGCACCCCTTCGTTCGGCAGGTAGAGGATGATATCCCCCTCCCGGTGGCCGAACTCGGTACTGTTCAGGACCAGGACCGTTTCCCCCCGGATGAGCGTCAGCCCTTTATCGAAGAAGGTCACATGATTGCGGAGCTGGCGCGACTCACCCCTGAGCGCCTGCCAGGTCTGCCACGAGGTTATGATCTCCACGTTGGCGGGAAAGTCGAAATCCACATGATTGTAACCGGGATGATGGTGAGTAAGGATCACGTAGCGCAGGGGAACGGGGGTGATCTCGGCAATGGCGTCGACCAGCTCGCGGATCCCTTCGGGAATGAAATGGGCCCCCGCCAGGATCACCTGATAGGGGGTAACTACGATCATGGCGTTACTGGCCGCTTTCCCCTCCGGCAGGGCAATGGCCGCGTACACCCCCTCCTCGACCTGCTTTACTTCGTAATGGGCGGCCAGGGCCGGGGTGAAGCCGACAAAGAGGCAGAACACGACAAAAAGGATGACCGGTACGTTCTTCATGGCCCTCGAACCTTGAGATTTTCGACCAGTGTAGCAAATGGTGATGCTGGAACACAACTGCGGCTTGGACTCAGGTGACGGCATCGGGCAAACTTTCCTCTTGAGAATTCATCGATGATGGTGTATCAATAGAAATTCGCGGGCGGTTAGCTCAGTTGGATAGAGCGCAGGCCTCCGAAGCCTGAGGTCGCTGGTTCGAATCCAGTATCGCCCGCCATTTACATGAACTAAGCGTATTCGCTTGCAAAAAACCCCGCCGACATGGAGCTCGGCGGGGTTTTTTCGTTGGCCGTGGTTCCCGGTCAGCGGATAACCACATTCTGGGCCGTGAGAGAACCCCTGCCCACCGTGACAACGCCCTGAAGCGTCGTCAGACCGGGATTGGACGAGAAGGTCGCGTCATACCCTCCCTTGAGGAGCACGGCGATGGAATTTGCCAACGTCAGGTTGCCGGTGAAATCGGTCGCCTGGGCCTCGATGGTGCACGAGGGGACCCCGACGCACGCGGCATAGGCGTCCGCGATTGTTGAATAATAGCTCGTGGTTCCCGTTGTAAGCTTCACGGGCAGTGTTTTCTTGAACGTGGCCGTCACGGCCACGGGCCCGTACTGGCTGACCGTGCAGTCACCGATACCGGCACAGGCACCTGACCAGCCATCAAAAACCCAGCCGGCACTCGGCGTTGCAATAAGGATCACCGGCACTGCACTGAAAATCGCACTGCACCCCGTACCGTCAAGGCAAGAAATGCCTGAGGGCGAACTCGACACCGTCCCCCCCCCCGTGCCGATGACGGTCACACTGAGGCTGATGCCGGGCGTCACAGTGATCTCGGCCGATTTAGGCCCTTCCACACCGTTTTTGAGTGCCGATACGGCAATGTAGTAGGTAACGCCGTTCATCAGGCCGGAAATCACATGGGCCGGGGTGGTGCCGACCTGGTCGGGGGTCGCATAATTTCCCGACGTACTGCCGTGGTAGACCTTGTAACCGGTAATGCCCGGCTCCTGGCTGGCGGTCCAGGAAATGCCTGCCGTGCCGTTGCCCGGCACGCCGGAGAGACCTGTCGGCGCAGCCGGCTTATCCAGGGAGAAGGATGCCGTCACGTTCTTCGCACCATCCATGGTTACCGTGCAGACGGGAGAGGTGCCGGCGCAGGCGCCGCCCCACCCCGTAAAGACGTAGCCGGTTGCAGGAGCGGCGGTGAGGGTCACCGAATCGCCCGTGATGTAGTCGCCTTCTCCCGACAGGTCCACCCAGGTAAAGGCGCCCAGATCATCGGCAACGCTGCCCCCACCCGTGGTCGAAACGCTGAGGGTCTCTTTCCGGCCAAAGATCCGGTGGACGTGGATGTCGGTATCGCCTTCCTCCCTGGTGAAGGTGCTCACCAGGACAATGTTCCCATCGGGTTGGAGCGCTACGCCCTGTCCTTCGTCATCGCCCGAATTGATGGTATAGAACCCGTAGAAATTGTAGATGGTGTTGTCTGTAGTTCCGTCGGCATTGAGTCGGAACACAAGGATATCGGTGTCGGTCGCGTAACCGAAGGACCCCACCACAACGATCTTGCCGTCAGGCTGGATCACCAGTGCTTCGGCCCTGTCGTTATACACGTCGCCGTCCTTGTAATCCCCGACCGGGGCATTGAAACCATTGTCCGGCGTACCGTTCTCATTGAGGCGGAGCACCCAGATATCCGTGTCACCCGCACCCCACTGGTAGGCCCCTACCACCACGATTTTGCCGTCAGGCTGGACGGCTATCCCCAGGCCTTCGTCGTTGCCGGCATCGCCGGCCACGAAGAAATTATTCAATCCGTCATTAAAGTTGTCGAGGGTGCCGTCGGTTTTGAGTCGCTGCACGAAGAGATCGGTTTCGCCGCTCGGGTTCGCATAGGTGCCGACGAGCAGGATCTTCCCGTCCGCCTGGAGCGCGAGTCCATTCCCGAAACTGTTGCCGGGAAGGTTGGGCCGGTAGTAGCCGGTGTTGCCGTTGAAGGCGCTGTCGAGCACTCCGGTCGCCGTAAGACGGATCACCTGGATTTCTTTCGCTCCGCTAACATCCCTGGTGCCGATAATCACGATCCTGCCGTCGGGCTGAACCAGCAGATTTCCGGCCTCGTTGGCGCCGGAGCCCCCCTCCTGGTACTTCCCGCCCGTGCCGAAAGAGGTATCAAGTACGCCGGCAGAATCGTAGCGTCGAACCTCCCAGGCGGTAGTGGCACTCCCCACGCTGCCGAGAACGAGAATTTTGCCGTCGCTCTGCAACGCCACGCCGGCGGCACGGTCAGCCGTGCCCACGTCGATCACGACTGAACCCTGGTTCCCGAAGCCGGTATCCGGCTCACCCTGCGCCGTGAGGCGCCAGAGGACGATGTCGGTGTTGCCCGCCGCCTGCTCCACGGTGCCGACCACCAGCAGCTTGCCGTCCGGCTGCACCGCGATCCCCTTGCCCCGGTCGTTTCCCGTGCCGCCGAAAAGGGCCACCCCCTGGCCGCCGAAAAAGCCGGTATCGATGAGGTCATCATAGACAATCGAAGCGGTATAGGGGGGATCGGGGACCGTCATCCCGTCTTGCAGGAACTGGAGGAATACGTCGTAAAAGGAATAATCAAATGGTTTGGCTAACGTCAAACGCCGTGATGCCGCCACCGGCTCCCAATCTGTTTTGAGAATGCCGTCGATACCGAAACGCATCGCCTGCACGGTTCCCCCGTGCAGGGCGGCATCGATGCCGAGCGTCACCATGGGATAGTTGGTGAACTTCGCGCCGCCGTTGATGGTCAGGACCTGTGCGCCGGCGGCTACCTGCAGCACGAGCACCATGCCGGCAGTTGCCGGCAGGAGACGAGCGCATCGGCCAAGCAACCCTGCAATCCGAATCATCAGTTCAATCATCTTGCCCCTCCGTTTGCTGACACCCAGGGAGACATTTTACCTGTGATCGTTCTAATTTTCCAGACATCATTTCCACAAGCCCGAGGCATCCTCTCGACAGGCTGTTGCCATTGCTGCCCCGCCGTGCTATCTGTCAGGCATGATTCTGCCACGCCCCCTTTACTCCGGCACCCTGATCCGGCGCTACCAGCGGTTCCTGGCCGACGTACGCCTCGACGACGGGACGGTGGTCACCGCCCACTGCCCGAACTCGGGGAGCATGAAAGGATGCAGCCAGCCGGGAAGCGCCGTGTTCCTTTCTCTCAGCGACAATCCGAAGCGGCGCCTCGCCTACACCTGGGAACTGGTCATGGCTGACGGCTACTGGGCGGGGATAAACACGGGCCTCCCCAACCGGCTCGTCCGGGAGGGGATTGAAAACGGCACCGTCGCGGAACTCCTGGGGTATGAGCGCATCCGGCCCGAAGTCCGCTACGGCACCAACAGCCGGGTGGACCTGCTGCTGGAAGGGCCGGGCCGCTGCTGGGTCGAGGTGAAAAACGTGACCCTCGTGGAAGGGGGAACGGCCCTCTTCCCCGACGCCGTGACGGAACGGGGGCAAAAACACCTGCGGGAGTTGATGGAGGTGGTGCGGCAGGGGGACCGGGGAGTGATCTTCTTCGTGGTCCAGCGTGGCGACGGGTCTGCCGTGGCTCCGGCAGACGCCATTGACCCGGTGTACGGCCGGCTTCTGCGGCAGGCCGTGACTGCCGGGGTAGAAGCCCTGGCCTACCGGGCGCTCGTAACGCCGGAGGAAATCCGGCTCACGGAACGGCTGCCGGTGCTTGCCGGGGAATGATCCCTCACCCTCCGGACAGCCTCCGCACCAGGTCGCGGGCCACACGGCCGGCCTCGGCCAGGTTGGCGCGGGCCCTGTCGCTGAACCCTTCCCCGTGGCTGAAATCTTCTCCCGGCACGGTCACGAGCCATGCCGGCGGGGTCCGGCCGTAGAGTTTCCCGGCATAGGCCAGAAGCAGCTCGGGAGCCAGGTGATGTCCCAGGGCACCCTCGCCGGATGAGGCCGTCAAAGGGAGGGCAGCCACCGAACTCATGCCGCCGGCGGCCGGGCAGGCGTCAAAAAAGATGACGCCGGTCACCTCCGGGGCGGCGATCTCCTCGGCCATCTCGGGCAGGAGCTGATGGGCTTCGACGGAACGCACGCTGCCCAGAGGGGAGCCCCCCTCCACCATCGCAGGAAGGACCGCCCCGGCTCCATCGTCGCGCCGCAGGCGATTGCCGTAGCCGATCAGCAGGACCATGACCTGCCCCTCTCGCTATCTTCCCCGTTTCGCCTCATCCAGCACCGTCCCGTCCGGCCCCAGGAGCATCACCCGCAGCGGCATCCTGCCGTAGGCATGGGTGGCGCAGGAAAGACACGGATCATAGGCCCGCACGCCGTGCTCGATCCGGTTGAGAATCCCTTCCGTGAACTCCCCTCCCCTGATGAACTCCGCCGCCACCTGCCGGATGGTCCGGTTCATGGCCAGATTGTTCATGCCGGTGGCGATAAGCAGGTTCACACGGCTGACAATGCCGTCGTCATCCACCTCGTAGTCATGAAAGAGGGTGCCGCGGGGCGCTTCGCAGAAGCCGACGCCGGCCGGCCGGTTCACTCCGGCCTCGCTCCGGACGTGGCGATCCAGGATGTCCGGCTCGTCCAGGAGCATCCCGATCCGCTCCAGGGCGTGGAGGATCTCGATGAGCCGGGCATGGTGGTAGTGGAAACTGCCGGTGACCATGCCGCCGGCGCCGCGCACCTGCCGGAACGCGGCAAGTTCGCGGTCGGCCTCGGGGGTCCCGGCGTGGTCGCAGATGTTCAAACGGGCCAGGGGCCCCACCCGGAACATCCCCTCCCCTTCCCGGTCACCATGGGGCTGGTAGTAGGGGAACGTCATGTAGCTCCAGGGCTCGGCCCGCTCGGTTATGGCCTGGGCGTAGTGCTCCGGGGAAAGCTCATCCACGTGGACGCCTGCCGAATCGGTGAAGCGGAGGGAGCCGTCGTAGTGCTCCAGACCGCCGTCAGATGCCGTCAACCCCGCGAAGAGCGAGGGAAAGTCCCCATACGCGGTTATCTCGGCTTCGTGGCGGGCGTAGATACCGTCAAGCATGCCCAGGGCGCCCCGGACGATGGCGAGCCCCTCGGGCAGAAGCGCGGCGATCCGGTCCCGGCCTTCCGGGGAGAGCGGCTCACGGACTCCGCCCGGCACCGCCCAGGAGGGATGGATGCTCTCTCCGGCCACGGCACTTACGATCTTCTGGCCGATCTGACGGAGACGGATGCCGCCGCGGGCCACCTCCGGGTGGTGCGCCACCAGGCCCCAAAGGTTGCGGCGGGAGGGCTCTTCGTCCATCCCCATGAGAAGATCGGCGGCGGAGAGGTGGAAGAAGCTCAGGGCATGGCTCTGGATGAGAGAGGCCAGATTGGCGATCCGACGCAGGTGGACTGCGACCGGGGGAATCTCCACGCCGAGGATGGCATCGCCGGCACGGGCAGCGGAGATGGAGTGGCTCACGGGGCAGATGCCGCAGATGCGGGCGGTGATGCCGGGCATCTCCCAGATGCTGCGGCCGATGCATATCCGCTCGAACCCGCGGAATTCGGTCACGTGAAACCGGGCATCGGCCACGGCCCCGGCATCGTCGAGCCGGATGGTGATGGTCGCGTGCCCTTCGATGCGGGTGACGGGATCTATGGTTATGGTGCGGGACATGGAGATACCTATCCGAACGTGAGCATGCCGGGGGCCAGGTGTACCGGCTCGCCCCGCAGCAGGCATTCAATGGCTGCCCTGATCCGGTCCGGGCCAGGCGGGCAGCCGGGAATGTAGCCGTCCACCGGGATCACCTGGTGGAGCGGCAGGGCCCGCGGCAGAAGCTGGGGCACTGCCGCGTAATCGAAGGCAGGAGGGGCCTCGCCGCCGCAGCGGAAGGGATCCAGGGTTTCGGTCACCGTGAGATGGTTGCGCATGGCAGTGACGTTGCCGGTGATGGCACAGTCGCCGAAACTGATCACGGTCCGGCTCCGCTGCCGGATGATGCAGGCCATGGCCAGGTTCGCACGGTTGGTTACCGCTCCCTCCACTAGCGCCACATCCACGCCCGTGGGGAATTCCTTGGCATCCACGAACGGCCCGTAGACCAGGTCGGCCACCTGGGACAGCTCCAGGAGATACTCGTCCAGGTCGAGGAAGCTCATGTGGCACCCGGAGCAGCCTCCCAGCCAGGCCGTGGCGAGCCGGAGCCGGCCGCTGCCGATCAGTTCCACTCCTCCGGGCGCACCCCGCATTGTTCCCGCCGACGGCGTCATCCTTCCCACTCCTTTTTCTCCCGCCCTTCCAGCACCCGGGCGAGCATGGTCGGGTCCTTGACCATCTCGCCAACCACCGCCCCCTTAAGGAACAGGGCGCCGGTGGGACAGACCTGGACGCACTTGCCGCAACTGGTGCAGGTGCCACTGTCACGCCAGGGGCGGTTCAGATCGGCAATGATGCGGCTTTTCACTCCACGCCCGGAGATGTCCCAGGTGTGCACCCCTTCGATCTCGTCACAGACCCGGACGCATCTGGTGCAGAGGATGCAGCGACTGTGGTCCAGGCCGAAGCGTTCGTGGGAGAGATCCATGGTCAGCTTGGGCGAAAGGTATTCGTAGCGGACATGGTCGACCCCCAGCTCAGCGGCCACCCGCTGCAGTTCGCAGTGGCCGATGGAGACACAGACGGCGCAGTAGTGGTTGCGCTCGGCGAGCATGAGCTCCACGAGCATCCGCCGGTAGCTCTCCAGCCGCTCGCTCCGGGTCCGCACCACCATCCCCTCGCGCGCCGGCGTGGTGCAGGCGGGGAGGGGCCGGGAGTTGCCCTCCACCTCCACGATGCAGAGCCGGCAGCCGCCTCGCTCGGAGAGCCCTTCCATGTGGCAGAGGGTGGGGAGCGATATGCCGTGTTCCTTGATCACCGTAAGCAGGGTTTCCCCCTCGCGTCCGCTGATCAGTTCGTTGTCAATGGTCAGGGTGATGACCGGCATCAGCGGACCTCCCCCGGGGCGCCGAGGGCGTGCATGAGGGCCTCGCCGTCGGGTCCGGGCTCCTGTTCGACGGCCATGGTGCAGCGGTCCGCCGGACAGCGGCGTTCACGGATGTGGGCCTCGTATTCGTGCCGGAAGTAGCGCAGGGTGCTCACCACCGGATTGGGCGCGGTCTGGCCGAGGCCGCAGAGGCTCGTGGTACCCACCAGATCGCAGAGTTCCTCCAGTCGGCGCAGATCGTCCGGCAGGGCGGTGCCGGAGGTTATGCGCTGCAGCAGACGGTGCATCTCCATGCTCCCCACGCGGCACGGAATGCACTTGCCGCAGCTCTCGTCCCGGCAGAAGTCGAGGAAAAAGGAAGCCACATCGGGCATGCAACTCGTCTCGTCCATGATGATGAGCCCGCCGGAACCCATGATGGTGCCGATCCGCTCCATGCTTTCGTAATCGAGGGGAGTGTCCAGATGCTCGGCAGGGATGCAGCCGCCCGAGGGGCCGCCCGACTGGGCAGCCTTGAAGCGCTTGCCGCCGGGGATGCCGCCGCCGATGTCGAACACCACCTCCCGCAACGTAGTGCCCATGGGGACTTCGATCAGGCCGGCGGTCTCCACTTGGCCGGCCAGGGCATAGACCTTGGTCCCCGGGCTCCGGGCCGCGCCGATGCCGGCATACCAGGCGGCCCCGCGCCCGATTATGGCCGGAACGGTGGCAAGCGTCTCAACGTTGTTGATGAGGGTCGGACACCCCCAGAGCCCCCGCTGGGCCGGATAGGGCGGCCGGTGCCAGGGTTGTCCGCGCCGCCCCATGATGGAGGCCATGAGCGAGGTTTCTTCGCCGCAGACAAAGGCGCCGGCCCCGGTCCGGATGTCGATGCGGAAGCTGAAGTTGCTGCCGAGCACCCGACTTCCCAGGAGTCCCTTGCGCTCGGCGTCGCGGATGGCGGCCTCGAGCCGCCTTCCGGCCAGGTAGTACTCGCCCCGGACGTAGATGTAGCCCTGGTCTGCGCCGACGGCATAGCCGGCAATGGCCATCCCTTCCAGGATGCGGTGGGGGTCCGATTCCATGACGGAGCGGTCCATGTAGGCGCCCGGATCCCCCTCGTCGCCGTTGGCCACCACGTATTTCCGCTCGCCCGGCGCCTTGCGGGCCAGGTTCCACTTGACGCCGGCCGGATAGCCGGCGCCGCCCCGCCCCCGCAGTCCCGAAGCGGATATCTCGCGGCAGACATCCTCGGGGGTCATCTCGTGCAGGGCATGGGCCAGGGCATCGTAGCCCCCCGCTGCCACATACCCTTCGATCCGCTCGGGATCGATGGAGCCGCAGTTGGCCAGGACGATCTTCATCTGGCGGGTAAAGTAGGGATGATCCGGCGGCAGCGGCGAGGCCGTGGGCGGCCGGCGCCCCTTCACCACCGAGTAGAGGATCTGGCGGCCCAGTTCAGGTGTAACGCGCTCGTAGACGGTCTCGGGTTTACCCTGGACAGCCACTTTGACGAGGGGGCCGCGGCTGCACGGCCCCATGCAGCCGGTGCCGGTGGCCTCGATCTCCGCGTCGAGCCGGCTTTCCGCCACTGCCTGGCGCAGTGCGTCCAGCACCGCCAGTGCGCCTGCGGACAGGCATGGGGTGCCGGCACAGACCATGATGCGGCACCGCAGCGCCTCCTGGCGGGCACGCTCTTCCCGGGCCATGGCATGGAGATCGGCGGGATTCATGACTCTTCCCCCTTGCGGCGGCCCGTCCGGGCCGCTTCCTCACGCGCCGGCCCCTTGTCCGTCAGCATGACCCGGACGGCGGTGGCGGCCGAATCAGGGGTACAGCGTCCCATGGTTTCCCCGTCGAGCACCACGATGGGGGCCAGCCCGCAACTGCCGAGGCAGCGGACCGTCGACAGGGTGAGCTTGCCGTCGGCCGTGGTTTTGCCGGCCTTCACGCCGAACTCGTTTTCGAGGCGCGCCACGATCTCGGCCGAGCGTTTAACGTAACAGGCAGTGCCGGTGCAGACCACGCAGGAGTGCTCGCCCCGGGCCTCAAGGGTAAAGAAGTGATAAAAGGTGGCGACGCCGTAGACGCGGCTTGGTGGGACACGGAGTTGCCGGGCCACGTGGTTCATCAGCTCGTCGCTGAGACAACCGAAGGTCTCCTGGGCCACGTGAAGAACCTCCAGGAGAGCATCGGCCCGGTACTGATACTGTTTAAGGGTCCGCTCGACCACCTTGAAGCGCGGATCGGCGGCAAGCCCGTCGGGCGTGCCCTTCCCTGGCGAGTTATCCGTGGGGTTCACGCTGTTCTCCTCTGCCGCAACGGGGCAATGGGCGATGATGATCGCGCATTTTAGCAGACCGTGGAATATGTGTGAAGCCTTATGAGTTCAAAGCTGCGCGCGTGCTCGATCTCTCCGCTCCGGACGAGCAGCCTTTAACCATGGGTACTCACCATGAGAAGACGGCCCCTTTCACTGTTCCGACTCCGCAGCAACCAGTTCCGCCCGCACCCGCCCGAGGGAGATGGCCGTTTCCATCCTCACGGGAACCCTGTATGCGTCGTCGGTGACCCAGATCATTATGTCGCCGGTTCTCCTGAAGATACCGGCGGTCTTCAGAAGCGGATGGACAACCAGCGTATCAACGGTCCGTCCCCCCGGCAGCGTTACCCCCTCCCGCCGCAGCACCTCGACGGTGGTGGGAGCGTACTCGTTGCTGTCGAACAGGTGGAGCACCACCGGCTGCCCCACCTCAAGCCGCTTGTTTCTGAGAAAATAGAACCCCGAGACGATATCGGTCACATCCTCCCGCGGCAGGAGATGGGTGGCGTACCGGTTCCGCAAGCGGTCGGCCCAGAAGGCCTTTTTCTCGCGCATCATCAGGGTAAAGCCGCTGTCCCCCGTGAAGGCTCCCTCCCGCTGTCTGATTCTGGTGATCAGGTAATTGCCGGCAACGAGCCGGGTTTCTATCACATCGTCCACCGGGTATACCGCCGAGATGACCGGATACGACCTGACGCGCGTGGTGATGGTGACTTCCTCGCGCTCCCGTTCCCGAACCGCCTCAATCATTGCCTCGCCCACGGGGATGCCGAGCATGGTGATCCGGTAGGTGAGCTTCTCCCGGCCCGCCGCGAGAAACTCATCCGCCTTGCGCAACGGCGGCATGACCTCCGGGTGCGGCGACCGGGCGGCAGGGTCTGCCTCAGCCACGACCTCCGTAGATGCGGCGGGCACGGGGGCAGCTACCGCCACTGCCTCCGGCGGCAGCGGCTCAGTGGCCGGCGTGGCTTCGCGGACGACTGGTAGGGCGGTCGGCTGGTCCGCGCGCTCCGGAGCAGCAACGACGCTCCGCTCGCCAGGCCGTTCCTGTTCCCCTGCGCCGACACTCTCACGCGACGACTGCCCTTCAGGGAGGGACGGAACAGACGTCTCCGGATCCCGGAGCGAAATGCTGACGGCTGCCATGGGCAGAACCGGTGCACCCAGGTCGAGAATGCCGCCGCTCGTGAGAACGCACAGCCCCGCCACGTGCACCAGTCCGGAGAGCACGACAAACACAGCGAATCGATATGATGTAACCGGCAAATCCATGTATGGTCCGAAGCGCAGAGGGGGGGCACCGAAGCGCCCCCTCTGCGCCGCATCTATAAATCCTGTCGGCAACCGGGCATCCCTGCCCCGCATGCCGACGTCACGCCTCGCTGACCGGCCGTCAATCGCACGTCATCCTCGACGCAGTCCTGCCCTGCCCGATGCCATGAAGCCCGGCGCGATCCGGCGCAACTCCGCTGACTCGACCGTTACTTAGTATCCCTTCCCCTTGCCTTTTCCTTTGGCTTTTTCCCTGCCGTGATGATGATCATCATGCGACGCGTGGGACGGCTTTCCGGTAAGGGCAAAGTCACCCCGCTTGAGGGCATGGAACTCGGTGGAGCCGGGCTTGATGCCGAGACGCTTGGCAATCACCCCCCATCCCTTGCCCTGATTGGCCTGATAGCTCTGGAGCACCGTTTCGTACGGCTTGTGGGTCATCTGCCCCAATTGGTAGACCATAAAGGCGTCCGCAGGCTCCCGGACAGACCCCAGCACGACGCTTACCTGTGCGCCGGGCACGCCGAACTGGGTGCTCAGTCTGCCGGCAAAGCCGGTCGGATCGGCCCTCGCCTCAACATTGAGGTTGCCCAGGAAACCGTCGAGACCGCCGGCGGCCACTGCCGCCGAACAGATGAAGATCATCGCAAATAGTACTGCAAGGAATCGTTGCATGGCGTATTTTCTCCTTTTCAGGTCGCTCCGGCAAGATACTTTTTCCGGATCGCGACGGGATTGCAGGCGCCACCGCTATCCACCGGCACGTGTGCTCGCGTATCATCGGAAGTGCACATAGCCAGGTAAAAGGCAAGGCCGGCCCCAAGAGAGAGACCGGCCTTGCGATTGTGCATCGGATGACGCGCCGGAACGCCGCGTCCGCGATTACGGACGGGTCGTACCGAGGTAGGCCTTGGCGGCCGTTGCCGTGGCGCTGTCCAGTCGAGTCGCCGTTACCTGGGCATCGATCGCGGCAGCGACGTCGTTGTTCAGCACGCCGTCATAGATGAAGTCGATGGAATCCCAGATCAGCCGCTTGCTGTAGAACCGGTTGTGGGCATACCCGCCCGGATCGTGGATCAGCAGGTTGGCGTTGAATGCCGCGCCCATGACATCTTTCCAGAGGGCAAGCCCGTACACGCCGGCCCAGTTGGTGAAGGCGTTAGAGGAAACAATCTCCCCAGGATCGGCAATGCCGTTGGAATTCGTATCTATGTAGAAATACGGATGGGCGTTGAAGAAGAGGATACCCTTGCCGGCCAGGGCCGCTTTGAGGGCTTCAAGGGATGCCACGTACTCTTCTTCCTCGGCGGTCAGGCCTTCGGGGGTGAGCGCAAAGGTGCCGGAATGGCAGGTGGCGCAGGCGGTGCTGGTGATGGCGGTGACGGCGCCCGCGCTGTCCTTGGTTACCGGCAGGAAGGAGTGCGAATTCGGGGTGCTCATGTGGCAGCCGGCGCAGGGGCCGTTGGAGCCGGTGCCGGGGGCAGCGGCTGTGCCGATCTTGTCATGGGCGAAGAAGGCCGGATTGGCGTAGCTGCGGGTTGCGTACTCGTAGCCGGTTTTGCCGAAAAGCTGGCCGCCGGCTGCTAGGTAATGGGAGTTCACGAAGCCAAGAACACCGTCAGCATCAGTAATGGTCTTGATGTTTTCACCGATTTGGCGGCCGAGGTGGCAGGTCATGCAGACGTTGGAACCGGCTATATCCGGATAAGACACGGTCACAGATGTACCTGTAGTTCCAGTGCCAGCATTGTTAACACCTGCGTAGTTTTCTGTGATGGCACCCGGCTTACGCAACTCGCCGGTGCCGGCGTTGGTGTGGCAGCCCCAGCAGTAGAGCAGCTCGTTCTGCTTGGAGCCGTTGGTGGCGTTCCAGCCCTGCAGGTGCGAGAAGTTGTTGCCGGAGCCGTCCGCTTTGTAGGTGGCCGGATCGCTCATGAAGTTGGCTGCGCCGGTGGCGGTGTGGCAGCGCTGGCAGGAACCGCGGCTGCTCGCATCCCAGTTGTAGTGGGTCCAGGCGACGGCGGTGGCGTCGTCCACATAGGCGTTCAAGGCGGCGGTGACGGCTGCGGTGCCGCTCTTGCCGGCGACTGCGGCGTACTTGGCGGTCAGCAGGCCGCCGCCGTGGCCAGACTGGGCCCAGTCGGTATGGATCGTCGGACCGCGGGACGCTTCGTTTCTGGTGTTGGTCTTCGATTCGTGACCGTGGCAGTCGAAGCAGGGGTTGGCGCTGGTGCGACGGAGGACGTAACCTTCAACCTTGGTGTTGGTGCCACTGGCGCCGGCACCGGCCTGGGGGCCGGTCGAATAGTTGTCGAAGTGGGTCGTGGCAAGAACTCCGTACCACCTGGCGCTGGTGGCGGCATGCAGGCTGACTCCCGTTGCAACGCCGTTGAGGGGATTACCGCCGGCCAGGAGTTGCGTGCCGTTGTAGTTGTACAGGGTGTGGCAACTGGTGCACAGGTCGAACTGGTCAATCCGGCGGTTGTTGTTGGGGTCCCAGTTCACAAGGTTGCCTGACCCGTCGATTGCCTTGATGGTGCGCAGGCCGCCGCCGTGCTCGTGGCAGGTGGCGCAGGAAATCTGGGTGTAGTTGGACGCCAGGGGCACCCTGTTTATGTAGTCCACATTCGTAATGGTGGCGTTGTCGCCGGTCAGGCCATAGATGTTGGACAGGACCGCACCTTCGTGGGAGTGGCAGCGCTTGCAGTTCGCACTGTCCCGGACAGACTGGGTGTTGTGCCGCGACCCGGCGAATGCGGTGTTCGAGTTGGTGGCCACGGCAGTGGTGCCGTCGTGGCAGTCGGCGCAACGGTTGGCGTCGGGATGGGCGAACGGAATCGGACCTACGCCGTTATGCTGGGCACCGCCGCCGTGACAGCTTTCGCAGCCCAGGTCTGCCCTGTTGTGGGGGGAGCTCTTCTGATATTGCGTAATGATGCTCTCGCCGGTCAGTGCTTCGGTTACGGCGCTGTGACACTGGACGCAGGCGGTGTCGCCCACGGTTGCCACGCCGCCGGGGCCGGTTCCGATCGAACCCTCCTTGTTTTCGGAGCCGCAGCCGGCAAGCGCCGCTGCGAACAACGAAGCCGCAAGCACAGC
Organism: Geobacter sp. PheSNFMC; assembly: GCF_059620965.1. Taxonomy (NCBI): domain Bacteria; kingdom Pseudomonadati; phylum Thermodesulfobacteriota; class Desulfuromonadia; order Geobacterales; family Geobacteraceae; genus Geobacter; species Geobacter sp. PheSNFMC. The sequence goes on along the minus strand of NZ_JCAMRN010000052.1, from coordinate 2,706 downwards.
AGAATACCTTGTTGCTTTTCTACTCATGCCATTTCCTCCTTGTGGTGTGTGGTGCTCTCAATTAGTACGTGCCCGGCAGGTGGCACTTGGTGCACGTTCTGCTGCCGGCCCGGTCTTTGTAGTTGTTCTTGATGCTGTTCCAACCCCTGGGGTGCGGGTTCGTCTTCCCGCTGGAGTGGCACTGGATGCACACATCCCCTTCAGGGTGACAGGTCTGGCACGACTGCAGGTTGCGGCGTGCTTCGATGGCGTGCTCGCCCAGCCCGGGGCTGTACTTCTGACCGTTCGGTCCCAGCATCAGGTGTGACTTGATCCGCAGGGACCCCTTCGGGTACCGGGCGTGGCACTCGTTGCAGTAAGACTGGTCGTGGCAACGCGTGCAGCTCTGAGGGTTGTCCAGGGCCTTGGTCGGGTGAATGCTCAGGAAGTTGCTCCGGTGGCTCTTCGGTACGTAGTCCCTCATGAAGGTCCGCGTCGACAGGTTGGCTTCGATCCCGCCCCCCTGGTGACAGTCGAGGCAGAATTGCTGGACGTGGCAGTCGGCGCAGTTCTTTCCCGCACGGCTGGCAACTACCCGGTGACCACGAACCCAGTCGGCGTCATGGTTGGGGGCGATGCCTTCACCCTTGTGGCATGCGTTGCATTCGCCGATGGGGGTGGTGGCGTACTCCTTGTGCGACATCTTGTCGGCCAGTGCCATCTGGACCGTAAAGGCCGACACCGTCAGGAGCAAGAGTGCGATAAACCATTTCTTCACGGATTCCCCCCCTTTCTAGAAGTCGTAGTCAAAGACGAAACGACCTTGTACGTCGTTGTCATAGGCGGCGTTGACGTTGTTTTCGACGCGCAGGGACGCCGACATGTTCTTTGCCAGCCGGTATTTGCAGCCGCCCCAGTACAGGCGCGCTATTTCGTCGTCGGACATCACGTCGCGCTGGTAGGTGTCGTAGGCGATGCCGCCGGACAGTTGCAGGTTCTTGGTCACGTCATAGTACGCATCGGCAATGAAGCCGTGGGTCTTGCCGTTGTAGCCCTGGTTGTTGTCGTACTCGAAGTTGAGCTGCAGGGGCTCTACCGGACGCACGCTCAGCCCTGCCTGGTAGATGTTGCCGTTGGCGCCCCCTTCGAACCACTGGCGGGTGTAGCCGCCGTGCACCGCGATCTGGTCGGTGATGGTGTAGTCGGCCCGGAATACGGCTTCCTGGTACCGGTCTACCGCGAACACGGAGTAGATCGAGGTGGCGTCGAATACCGGGTAGCTCTGGTACCATTCTCCCGTCAGAATCAGGTTCGAGGTGGGGTAGTACTTGGCTCCGGCCAACACTTCGCTGAAGGTCTCGGATATCACGTCGTAACGCGTGTTGCCGTAAACCCGCAGGTTGTTGAACAGGTACTGCTTGAAGCTGGCACCCAAGGTGTCACGGGCGATGTTCCAGTCGTCCCATTTGCGGAACCAGCTTACTTCCAGGTCCGTTGACTTGAACCCGTTCAGGTAGGCCGATACCCCCAGGGCAAGGTCGCCGCCATGGCCGTTTTCCTCATCCAGGGAGAAAATAACGTTCCGGCCCCCGAAGACCGTCAGCCCGACAGGGCCGGCGTTGTTCAGGTCTACCTGGCCGCCGTCGATGATGGCCGTGCCTGCAGAAAGGTTGACGAACTGACGGCCCAGGCGGATGTCCAGTTTGTCGAACAGTCCCCGGTACTCGCCGTACAGGTAGTAGAGCCTGCTGTTGAACCCTTCTCCGTTGTTCAGGTCCTGCGTCATCCGACCGTAGCCGAACAAAGAGGCCTTGCCCGCCTTGTCCAGGTTCGTGACCGACAGCCGCAGGTACTCACCCAGTTCTACCTGTCTCTGGTCGGTGAAGTAGTTGTTGAACCAGAGCAACTGGGTCGAGCTCCTGCCGTGGATCTCTGCGGACCAGGCCGTGGACGCGGTCAGCACGGAACCGAGCAGGAGCAGTCGAGTGAACCCTTTGATTCCCATTAAGTGGACCTCCTTTCTCCATTCTATCTGCAACTCGAAGCTTTGTTCCGGCAGGATCACGGCGGCTGCTGGCGTCACCTCCTTCGGCCGTCTCCTGTCCCTATCACAACCGTTGATCACTTTTGGCGCGTCTGATCAGCGCGGTTACGATGCCCTGGCATAGTCCGTACGGCCGATACCGCCCGTGCCGTGGACGAACATCCGTACGAATTCCCGCACGGCCTTCTCTCGGTCCGTGGGCCGGTACTGCTTGCGCAGCAGTACCTCTTCGATATTGAAAAAACAGTAGAACATGGCGTGAAAAACCCGCGCACCAAGCTCCGGGTCGAAGCTGCCGATGGAGCCCGTCTTCTGCAGCTCACGGAAGTAGGACGCGATCACTTCGAACAGCTCGTCCAAAAACGTGTGGTAGATGCCCAGCAGTTTCTCCGGCGAACGCTGCACCTCGGCGTGCATGATCCGCAGCCAGTCCTTCAACTGAACCAGAGTGTCCAGAAGGATCTCTGCCATGGCGGTCAGCGCCTCTTCGTAGGGCATGGCGAGCGCTTTGGGTACGAATGCGCGCAGCGACGGCAACATGGAGTAACGGGTGATCGCTTCTTCGAGAAGCTTTACTTTGGAGGGAAAATGGCGGAACAGCGTCACCTCCGCGATGCCCGCCTGACGGGCGATCTCGCGGGTCGTGGCGCCCAGGTACCCCCTGGTCGAAAACAGACCAAGGG
>NZ_JCAMRN010000051.1:0-26813 GCF_059620965.1 Geobacter sp. PheSNFMC | reverse complement strand
AGGCCCTGCCGCTCTTCGAACGGCATGAGATTGCGGTGGTCGTGGCGGATAACATGATGCCAGGCATGCGGGGCGTGCAGCTTTTCAGCCGCCTGAAAGACAGTGCCCCCCAGGCGGTAAAGATCCTGATGACGTCCTACGCCGACCTTCCCTCTGCCCTTGAGGCGATCAACCGCGGCGAGGTGTACCGGTTCGTGGTCAAGCCGTGGGATAACGATGAACTGGTGGCGATAGTGGAGCAGTCAGTGCACCGCTATCTGACCCTCTCCACCCTTGCCCGTGAGGACGAGGCGGTTATTCAGGGCCTGGCCCAGACCATCGAGTTGAAGGATCCCTACACCCGGGGTCACTGCGGCAGGGTTGCCTCCTACGCCCTGATGATTGCTGACGAACTGCGGCTTTCTCAGCAGATGCTCAAGGACATCCGCTACGGCAGTTGGCTCCACGACTGCGGCAAGATCGGGGTGCCCGAGACGATCCTCAACTTCGGCGGCCCCGTGGCGGCCCGCGAGTTCGACACCATCAAGAAGCACCCGGTCTGGGGGGCTGAGGTGGCCAGGCAGGCGCACTTGGCAACGACGGTCGTAGAGATCGTGCTTCATCACCATGAGCGCTTTGACGGGGACGGCTATCCCCAGGGGCTTGCCGGAGAGGCGATCCCCCTGGCGGCGCGGATCGTCGCCGTTGCCGATGTGTATGACGCGCTCACCACCGAACGGCCCTATCGTCGGGCCTACAGTTGGCAGAAGGGGATCGAAATCCTCCTGTCAATGAAGGGGAATGCACTTGATCCCGCACTTGTGGATTGCCTGGTGGACGCTCTCAAGAAAAGGAAATTGCTGCCGGACGATTGTGGGGGAGGAAACCGGAGCCACGGGTGAGTTCCCGGGAATAGGCCCGGTCCGGGTGCCGTCCATCGTTAGCGGGAACCCCGTGTCAGAGTTTGTGCCCGGCCGTCAGTGACGCGGCCTGGAGCGGCTGTCCGCGACCGGACCGCCGCTTCATGCGTCCTGCCGCACCTCAAAAAACAGTTGTCACCCCGTGCCGGTCGTGATAGGTGAAGCACTTCACTTTTCCGGCAGGAGCGGCAATGATCCATCTATCGAACATCACCAAACAACACGGCACCCAGCTTCTGTTCCGCGACGCCAGCTTTCAGATCCTCCCCGGCAGCCGCACCGGCCTGGTGGGCCCCAACGGCGCCGGCAAGACGACCATATTCCGGATCATCACCGGCGAGGAGGAGGTTGACGCCGGCGAGATCACCTGCGCCAAGCGGACCTCCATCGGTTATTTCTCGCAGGACGTGGGGGAAATGGCCGGTCGCACGGCCCTGGAGGAGGTCATGGCGGTCTCGGCCGATACCGTGCGCCTGGCGGCCGAGCTGAAGGCGATGGAAGCGGCCATGGCCGAGCCCATGGACGATGATGCCATGGCGGCCCTGCTGGAGCGGTACGGCACCGCCATGGAGGAGTTCGAGCACCGGGGCGGCTACGACCTGGACACCCGGGCGCGGACGATCCTGACCGGGCTCGGCATCGGCCCGGACCGCTACGACCACCCGGTGGAATCCTTCAGCGGCGGCTGGAAGATGCGCATCGCCCTGGCCGGCATCCTGACCCTGCAGCCCGATGTGCTGCTTCTGGACGAGCCCACCAACCACCTGGACGTGGAGTCGATCATCTGGCTGGAGGAGTGGCTGGCCGGGGAGTTCACGGGGGCACTGCTCATGACGAGCCACGACCGGGACTTCATGAACCGGATCGTGACGCGCATCATCGAAGTGGCGGACAAGACCGTCACCACCTACGGCGGCAACTACGATTTCTACGAGCGGGAGCGGGACATCCGTCGCGAGCAGCTGCTGGCCAGCCACAAGCGCCAGCAGGAGATGCTGGCCAAGGAAGAGGAGTTCATCGCCCGCTTCGCTGCCCGGGCCTCCCATGCGGCCCAGGTCCAGTCACGGGTGAAGAAGCTGGAAAAGATCGACCGGATCGAGATCCCGCCCGAGGAGCGGGTGATCCGGTTCGAGTTCAACGAGCCCCCCCGCAGCGGCGACGACGTGGCCGTGTTCAACGGGCTCGCCAAGAGCTGGAGCCTGCCGGGAGGCGGCGACAAATCGGTCTTCAGCGGCGTGTCCGGCGTGATCCGTCGCCAGAACAAGATCGCCGTGGTGGGGGTCAATGGTGCCGGCAAGTCCACCTTCCTCAAGGTTCTGGCCGGCCGGACCGAACCCACTGACGGCAGCATGGCCCTGGGCGCCAATGTGTCCCTGGGCTACTTCAGCCAGCACGCCATGGAACTGCTCGATCCGAAAAAGACCGTGTTCGAGACCGTGCAGGATGCCATGCCCCTGGCGACCATCGGCGTGATCCGCAATCTGCTGGGAGCCTTCCTTTTCTCGGGCGACGCGGTGGACAAGCGGATCGAGAACCTCTCCGGCGGCGAGAAGAGCAGGGTGGTGCTGGCCACGCTCCTGGCCCGGCCCCTCAATTTCCTGGTGCTGGACGAGCCCACCAACCACCTGGATATCCGTTCGCGGGAGATTCTGCTCGATGCACTGCAACACTTCACCGGCACCGTGGTGCTGGTGAGCCACGATCGCCACTTCCTCCGGCTGCTGGTGGACCGGGTGTTTGAGATCGACCACGGCGAAATGCGGATCTACGAAGGAAATTACGGCTACTATCTCGAAAAGTCGCAGCAGCTGCACCAGGCGGCCTGCTGAACTCGCCGGCCCCCAAGGAGCATCTTGCCATGGCCCTGCCGTCCACTGTTCATCGCGCCGTCATCCAGCTTTCGCACGTGGACCGCGGCATCTACGAAACCTTGCAGACCACCCTTGCCCGGCATCCGTCAGAGACGGCGGAGCGGGTAGTCTTGAGGCTGCTTGCCTTTGCCCTCTGGTACGAGCCTGAACTGACCTTCACCAAGGGGATCTGCGCCGGAGACGAGCCCGACCTGTGGTGCAAGGGGCCCGACGGCCGGGTGACGCTCTGGGTCGAGGTGGGAACGCCGGACCCGGAACGGCTGCTGAAAGCGTGCCGCCATGCGGAGCGGGTCGGTCTCCTGGCCTGCGGCCCGAACAGGTTCCGCTGGGATGCACAGTATCTTGCCCGATTCAACGCGGTTCCGAACCTGACCGTTCAGGGGATCGAGTATGCCGTGGTTGCCCAACTTGCAGCCGGCCTGGAACGGAACATCTCCTGGGAGCTGACCGTTACCGACGGCACTCTCTACCTGACAACGGGGGGAGAGACCCTGGAGGCCGTCCTGGAATCGCTGGCCGGTCCGGCCCCGGTCGCCGGCTGACTCTTCGTCCTCTTACATCCCGAGCCGGAAAACACGAAACCCCGACGCAACGGCCGGGGTTTCGTGTTTTTGATCTGGTGGAAGGGGTCGGGTTACTTGCCTTTTCCGGTGAGCCGCACCAGGGCTTCCATGTACTTCTCGCCGGTCTTGCGGATGATTTCCTCGGGCAGGGGCGGCGCCGGCGCGGTTTTGCCCCAGTCGAGGGTCTCCAGGTAGTCCCGCAGGAACTGCTTGTCAAAGGAGGGCTGGGCGCCGCCCGGCTTGTAGCTGTCCTTGGGCCAGAAGCGCGAGGAGTCCGGGGTCATGCACTCGTCGATGATGATCAGTTCGCCGTTGTAGATGCCGTACTCGAACTTGGTGTCGGCGATGATGATTCCTTTGGTGTCGGCGATGTCCCGGGCCCGCTTGTAGATGGCGATGGTGACGTCGCGGATCTTTTCGGCCAGTTCACGCCCGATCAGCTCCACGCACCTGTCAAAGGAGATGTTCTCGTCATGCTCCCCCAGTTCCGCCTTGGTGGAGGGGGTGAAGATGGGCTCCTCCAGCTTGTCGGACTCCACGAGGCCGGCCGGGAGCGTGATGCCGCAGATGGCGCCGGTGGCCTTGTAGTCCTTCCAGCCGGAGCCGGAGATGTAGCCGCGCACGATGCATTCCACCGGCAGGGGCTTGGCCTTCTTGACCAGCATGGACCGGCCTTCGAGCTGGGCCGCATACTTCTGGCACTCGGCCGGGAAGTCCTTCACGTCGGTGGAGATGATGTGGTTGGGGATGATGTCCTCCATCTGGCGGAACCAGAATGCGGAGATCTGGGTGAGGACGTACCCCTTGTCGGGAATCGCCTCGTTCATGATGACGTCGAAGGCCGAGATCCGGTCGGTGGTGACGATGAGCAGCGCGTCGCCCAGATCGTAAATGTCGCGTACCTTGCCGCGGCCGGCAAGTTTCAGGTCGGGGAAATCGGTCTTGAGCACCAGTTCTGCCATGGCTAGAATCTCCTCTTGTTAATGGTCAGATGTCCTTGAGGGCGGGGTTGATCTCGATCTTCGCCTTGCTCCGAAGCTCTTCGATCCACTTGCGGTATTCGTCGTCCTGCTTGCGCGGCAGGATCTCCTGCTTGATCTTCTCCTTTTGCGCAGCAAAGTTGGCGGCGTTCAGCTCGGTGCGTTCCTTGAGGCGGAAGGCAATCCAGCGGGCGCCCACCCGGATCGGCTCCTTGGGGGCCGGCGCCGCGGTGGTGAGCGTGAAGGCTGCTTCCATGAGTTCCGGCGAGGCGCCCACCGTGGGGACGCTGCCCTTGGCGTCGAAGGCGAAGGAGCCTGAATCCCGGAGCGTGAGCCCGGTCGAATCACCCTTGGCCAGCTTTGCCTGGGCCTCTTCGGCCTTCTTCTTCGCCAGATCCACGGCCTTCGCTGCCCTGGCCTTCTCTTCGACCTGGGCGCGAATCTGGGCCAGGGGCGGCACTTCGGCGGGCTTGCGCTCCTTGAGCTTGATCAGGTAGATTCCCTTTTTCGTTTCCACGGGGCCGCCCAGTTCGCCCTCCTTGAGGAGGAAGGCCCGGCGGATCAGCTCGGTTTCGCCGGCCAGGGCCGGTGCGGGCTGCTGGGCCGTGAACAGGGCGGTTTCTTCCGTCCTGGCGCCCAGGGCCCGGGCAACGGCGCCGATGTCGCCGGTTGCCTTGTTCTTGTTGACGGCGTCGGCGGCCAGTTCGTAGGCATGTTGACCGGCCTTGAAGCGCCGGGCGTCCTCCCGGACCTTCTCCTTGACCTCGGCCAGTGGGAGGATGCCCGCAGGTCCCTGGTAGCGGTCGATGTTCTTCTGGTACCAGGCCTGCATGTCGGCCTCGCTCACCTCAAGGCCGCCCACTTTCAGGGGGTCGACCATCACGTAGGTGATGCTGATTTTCTCCGGGGTCTTGAAGTCGTTCTGGTTTTGGGCGAGAAAGTCGGTGATCTCCTGGTCGGTGAGCTTGATCTCTCCCTTCACGTCGTCGGGGGAGAACGATACGTAGGAGAGCGCAAGCCGGTCGTTGCGCTTGCGGAAGAGCTCGTGGGCCTCGTCGTCGGTCACCGTAGCCCGGGACTTGATCTTGTCCTGGGCCTTCTTGATCATCAGCTCTTCCTTCTGGCTTTCCTCGAATTCCTTGGGAGCGATCCTGTTGGCCTTGAGGACCTGCACGTACTGGTTGAAGCTGAAGGCTCCGTTCACCTGGAACGAGGGCATGGCGGCAATGGCCTGCTGAACATCATCCTTGCTGACCTTGATTCCCATGTCCCGGGCGGCGTTGCGAACGAGCGCACCTTCGACGAGGGTGTCGAGGGCCTGTTTCTTGACGTTGAGCTGCTTTTCCAGTTCCGGGGTGAGGGCGGGACCGTAGAGCTGGACGTAGATGTCGCGCAACCGGTAGTAGGTCCGCTGGAAGTCCTCGTAGCTGATTGTGGTTCTGTCGACCTTGACGGCGTAGCTGGAGGGTGTCAGCTTGCCTTCTCCCTTGCCCCATACCAGGAAGATGGTACCGATGAAGGAGAGAACGATGACGCCGAAGACCACCTTGATGATGGGGGACTGCTTGTACTTCCTCATGATGCCGAGCATTGGCGGGGACTCCTTTGTGCCGGATGGATTCGGATGCGCCGTGGAAACGACGGGTCCGAATACTACTATAAGTACCCATGGGAACGCAACATGATTACACTATCCAGCGCTTTTCCCCCTTGCACGCGGGATGGGTTTCTGCTACGATTCAGCGCTTCAAAAACGTCATTCTCCTCTGCATGCGTGAAAGGATTCATAATCCATGCTCAAGATATTCGACAGCCTTTTCGGCCTCTTTTCCAATGACCTGGCAATCGACCTCGGCACCGCCAACACCCTCGTCTACTTGAAGGGGAAGGGGATCGTGGTGCGTGAGCCCTCCGTGGTGGCGGTTCAGAAGACCAACCTGGGCCAGCAGAAGGTGCTGGCAGTGGGGATGGAAGCCAAGAAGATGCTCGGCCGCACGCCGGGCAACATCACCGCCATCCGCCCCATGAAGGACGGCGTCATCGCCGATTTCGACATCACCGAGGAGATGCTCCGCTACTTCATCCACAAGGTACACAACCGCAAGACCCTGGTTCGCCCCCGGATCGTCATCTGCGTCCCCTCGGGGATCACCCAGGTGGAGAAGCGGGCCGTCAAGGAGTCGGCCGAGTCGGCCGGCGCCCGTGAGGTCTATCTGATCGAGGAGCCCATGGCGGCGTCCATCGGCGCCGGCCTCCCCATCACCGAGGCGAGCGGCAACATGATCGTAGACATCGGCGGCGGCACCACCGAGGTGGCTGTCATCTCCCTGGCGGGCATCGTGCTCACCAAGTCGGTGCGGGTCGGCGGTGACAAGATGGACGAGGCCATTGTCCAGTACATCAAGCGCAAGTACAACCTCCTCATTGGTGACCGCATGGCCGAGATCATCAAGATCGAGATCGGCGAGGCCTATGCCGCCGACGAGATGCGGACCATGGAGGTCAAGGGGCGGGACCTGGTGTCCGGCATTCCCAAAACCACCGAGATCAATTCCGACGAGATCCGCGAGGCCCTGTCAGAACCGGTCAACGCCATCGTTGACGCCGTCAAGATCTGCCTGGAGCGGACCCCGCCCGAACTTGCCGCGGATATCGTGGACCGGGGTATCTTCCTGGCCGGCGGCGGCGCCCTCCTGCGCAACCTGGACATGCTCCTGCGCGAAGAGACGGGGCTGCCGGTCTTCATCGCCGACGATCCCCTCTCCTGCGTGGTTCTCGGTTCCGGCAAGGTTCTCGACGAACTGAACCTGCTCCGCCGGGTCGCCGTCAGCTCCTGACCGGATTCCGTCACCGGAGCGCACTCACTTTGTCCGCGCGGCTGCACCTCACCCCGATGTGCGGCCGCGCCCTCATCCCCACTAGCCAGTCACACGGCAGCATTCCGATGGCATCCTTCACCGTCGACATACTCGTTCCCGTCTGGAACCGTCCCGTTGAGACGCGCACCTGTCTCGTGTCACTCGTGGAGTCCGCTCCGGAAGCCCGTCTCGTCCTGATCGACAACGGCAGCGACCGGGAAACCGAACGTCTCCTGGAAGAATTCGCCGAACGGCTCGGCGACCGGGCCCTGCTCATCAGGAACGACACCACCCGCGGCTTCGTGCCGGCGGTGAACCGCGGCCTGTCCCGGGCTGAAGCCCCCTTCGTGGTGATCGTGCGCAATACCACCGTTGTGGCGTCCGGCTGGCTCGAACCGCTGGTGGAACTGGCAACGGCACGGCCCGAAGCAGGCCTCGTGATTCCCCTCTTGGCCCAGGAAACCGGCACCCCCCGTCGCGGCAGGGTAAAGCCCGCCGCGACGGTGACCGAGATTTCCCACGGTTCCTTTGCAGCCATGCTGATCCGTCGGTCCCTGTTCGAGCGCTTGGGCGGCTTTGACGAAGAGCTGGACGGCGATCTCTGGTGTCTCAGGGATTACTCCCGCCGGGCCCTGGCCGGAGGGTGCCTGACCCTGGCCGCCGAAGGCGTGCCGGTGGTCTTCCGGGATGAGGTGTTGCTCGGCTCGCCCGCCCGGCGCCAGGAACTGGTCGGTGCCAGCGCCGCAAGGGTGGAAGCCCGCTGGGGCCGCGAGGCTTCGTTCCTCGTCTATTTCCCTGCCGACGCTGACCCGGAGGTCGTGCGCACCCGGTTCGGCGTGCTGCTACGGGCGGCCCGCATGGGGCATCGCGTTACCGTGGCCATCGGATGTAAGCTCAGGCGGGCGGTTTCTGCCGCAGGGCTCGGTTCCCTGCACCGCAGCATCGTCGTGGAAGAACTGCCGCGCTTTTTCGTCCCGTCCGCGCTCCGCAGGGTTGCGGAGCGGTACGCGGCAGAGGGGAGCGACCCTGTCTGCGTGGCGGGGATCGACGGCATCGATCTGCCGGGAGGGATGTCCTTCCGTCCCTTCGCCTGGTTCGAGGGGGAGGTAGGTGCCAGTGAAGAGGTGCTCTACCGGCGCGACGGGGAGGGAAATCCGGTGACAGCCCCGGCCGATTGCGTTACAGTAATGCTTTCCGAAGCAGCCCGTCAGGGGGATGAGCGGGAGGAGGTGGCCCAGTGATAGACGACATTACGGCACAGCTTCGCGCCGGCCGGCAGGTTCTGGAGGCGCTCGAACGGGAGCTGGCAGACCGCATCGCATCGTTCGCGAAACTCCTTGCCGACTCTCTGGCGGGAGGGCGCAAGCTCCTCGTCATGGGGAACGGCGGATCGGCCGCCGATGCCCAGCATTTCGCAGCGGAGATCGTCGGGCGCTTCAAGCTCGAGCGCCGGGGGCTGCCGGCCGTGGCGCTGACCACCGATACCTCCATCCTCACCGCCATCGGCAACGACTATGGCTTTGACGCCATATTCCGCCGCCAGGTGGAAGCCCTGGCCGATGAGGGGGATGTGGTGGTGGGGATCTCCACCAGCGGCAATTCCCGCAACGTTCAGGAAGCCCTGCTCCTGGCCCGGGAACGCGGCTGCCGCACCGTGGGGCTCCTGGGCCGGACCGGCGGTTCCATCCGCGATATCGTGGAACTGGATCTCACCGTGCCGAGCGCCGACACCCCCCGCATCCAGGAGGGGCACATCGCCATCATCCATATCGTCTGCGACCTGGTCGAAAAGAGGCTGTTCCCATGAAATACCGTCCCGTGGACCTTTCCGGAGTCACCACCTATCCCCTTGCCGAACGGAAGAACAAGGTGAGCATCCGGCGCGATTTCGCCGGACCGGTCACGCCGGGGATGAGTGTGGCGGATCTGCTCCGGTCCCTGCCGAACCAACTGGGGGCAGAGGCCCTCACGGGGGTCATCGGCGCCGTGGTCTCGGCCCGGGAGAAGGGAAAGCCGGTTATCCTGGCCATGGGAGCCCACGTCATCAAATGCGGTCTCCAACCGGTCCTGAAGACGCTGGTGGAAGCCGATGTCATCACCGCGGTTGCCCTGAACGGCGCCGGGTCCATCCATGACTACGAGTTGTCGCTCATCGGCGAGACGAGCGAGGATGTGGGGGCGGTTCTCCACTGCGGCACCTTCGGCATGGCCGAGGAGACCGGCAGCCACATCAACCGGGCCCTCAGGGATGGTGTCGCCCGGGGCCTGGGCTACGGCGAGTCCGTGGGACGGTTCATAATCGAGAACAATAATCCCTACCGCACGTCGAGCCTCCTGGCCACCTGCGTGGAGCGCGATATCCCGGTGACGGTCCACGTGGCGGTCGGCACCGACATCATCCACCAGCACCCCGAGGCGGACGGCGCGGTCATCGGCGAGGCCACCTTCAGGGATTTCCGGTTGCTCACCTCGGTGGTGGCCGATTTGGGGGACGGCGGCGTCTACCTGAACGTGGGAAGCGCGGTGCTTCTGCCCGAGGTCTTCCTCAAGGCTCTCTCCATCGCCCAGAATCTGGGTCACCACGTGGATCACTTCTCCACCGCCAATTTCGACATGCAGCAGCACTACCGGCCCCTCCAGAACGTGGTGAAGCGCCCCACGTCGGGCAAGGGGCGGGGCTACACCATCACCGGCCACCACGAGATCATGATCCCGCTCCTGGCGGCGGGCATTCTGGACCGGATACGGGGGTAGGGGAGCCATGGAGCGCAAGAGCGTCGAATCTCTCTTTGCCCATGCCGGGACGATCAACGCCCTGGTCATCGGCGACCTGATGCTGGACCAGTACCTGTGGGGCAAGGCCGAGCGGATTTCCCCGGAAGCGCCGGTTCAGGTGGTGGACGTGACCCGGGAGGAGATCCGGATCGGCGGGGCCGGCAACGTGGCCAACAACCTGGTGGCCCTCGGCTGCCGGGTGAGCGTGGCGAGCGTGGTGGGGGGGGACGAGAACGGCACCATTCTCCTCCATGCCTTTTCCGGCAAGGGGATCGACGTGACCGGCATTGTGGAGGACCCGTCGCGCACCACCAGCCGAAAGACCCGCGTTCTCGCTGCCAACCAGCAGATCGTCCGGATCGACCGGGAATCACGGGACGAGATCGGGCCGGACAACGAACAGCGCATCATCGATTACCTGAACGCCCACGGCGGCCGTTTCAACGTGATCCTTGTGTCGGACTACCTCAAGGGGGTTTTAACCCCGACGCTCCTGGCCGAGGTGATCACCTATGCCCGCAGGCGCGAAATCCCCGTGGTGGTTGACCCCAAGGGGAGCGACTACACGAAATACCGGGGCGCCACGGTCCTGACCCCCAACCGGAAGGAGGCGGAAACGGCCTCCGGCATCGCCATCCGCGACGAGGAGAGCCTCTGCCGGGCCGGCGAGCGCCTTCTGGAGACGGCCGACCTGACCGCGCTGGTCATCACCCGGAGCGAAGAGGGGATGTCGCTCTTCCTGCGGGGCGGCCAGGTGGTGCATATCCCCACCTATGCCCGCGAGGTGTTCGACGTGACCGGCGCCGGCGATACCGTGCTGGCCGTGCTCGGCATGGCCCTGGCCGGGGGGGTCGGTTTCGCCGACGGGGCCCGTCTGGCCAATGTGGCGGCCGGCGTGGCAGTGGGAAAGGTGGGCACGTCCACGGTATCCCCTGCCGAGATTGTCGGATCCGTGGGGTTCCAGCACGGGGAGGGAGACGCCAAGGTCAAGAACTTGGATGCCCTCGCCGTGATCATCGCGGCGGAAAAGGCGCGGGGCAAACAGGTGGTGTTCACCAACGGCTGCTTCGACCTCCTGCACGTGGGGCACGTCAAGTATCTCCAGAAAGCCCGCGGCTTCGGCGACCTGCTCGTCCTGGGACTCAACAGCGATGCCTCCATCCGGCGGCTCAAGGGTGAAAAACGTCCCCTGATCGGCCAGGAGGAGCGGGCCCACATCCTTGCGGCCCTGGACTGCGTCGATTATGTGGTTGTCTTCGATGAAGACACGCCGCTCACCCTGATCGAGACTCTCAGGCCGGCGGTGCTGGTCAAAGGGGGCGACTACACCCTCGACGGGGTAGTGGGGCGCGAGGTGGTCGAGTCCTATGGCGGCCGGGTGGAGCTGGTGGCGTTCGTGGACGGCCGCTCCACAACGAACATCATCGAGAAGATCCTGAAAGCCTACGGCGAGGAGTGACCGGTGACGGGTGGCAGGCGCGCCGTTTTCCTCGACCGGGACGGCACCATCAACGTTGAAAAGGGCTATGTCCACCAGGCCCATGAATTCGAGTTCATCCCCGGCGCCCCCGAGGCGATCCGGCTCCTCAACGGGGCCGGTTTTCTCGTGGTGGTGGTGACCAACCAGTCGGGGGTTGCCCGCGGATACTACGACGAGGAGGCGGTGCACCGGCTCCACCGTTTCATGGATGCCGAACTGGCCAGGGATGGCGCCTTCGTCGACGCCTACTACCTCTGCCCCCACCATCCCCACCACGGGGTGGGACCCTATCGCATCGAGTGCTCCTGCCGCAAGCCCCTGCCGGGGATGCTGACCGGCGCCGCTCGGGACATGGGCATCGATCTGGCCCGCTCGTACCTGATAGGCGACAAGGTGTCCGACGTGGAAGCCGGGCTCGCCGCGGGCTGCACCTCCCTGCTCGTCCTCACCGGGTACGGCGACGGCGAGGTGCCCCGGGTTCCCGACGGTGTCCTGGCCTGCGCCGACATCCTCGCCGCGGTCCGCCGGATCATTGACCTGGAGGGAGATAGCGTTTGACGCTATTTTGCCCGCTGTGCTATAACCGCTGATTTAAAGAGATGTTTTCGGTGTCGAGGACACCGAGGTCCAGGAGAGTCCATGGCCATTTCCAAGGGAATCATACTTGCCGGCGGAGCCGGCAGCCGTCTCTATCCCCTGACGCTCGTCGCCAGCAAGCAGCTCCAGCCGGTCTACGACAAGCCCATGATCTACTATCCCCTTGCCACGCTCATGATGGCGGGGATCAAAGACATCCTGATCATCTCTACCCCCCACGATACCCCCCGCTTCCAGTCGCTCCTGGGAGACGGTTCCCGGTGGGGGATAACCCTTACCTACAAGGTGCAGCCCGAACCCAGGGGAATCGCCCAGGCGTTCCTCGTGGGCGAGGATTTCATTGCCGGCGACCCGGTCTGCCTGATCCTGGGAGACAACATCTTTTACGGCAAGATGGGGCTCGACCGCCTGGTGCGGGATTTCACGACGGGCGCCTGGATCTTCGGGTACTACGTGAACGACCCCGAACGCTACGGCGTGGTACAGTTCGACGGCCACGGCAAGGCGGTCGGCATCGAGGAAAAGCCCGCCCATCCCAGGAGCAACTATGCCGTCCCCGGCCTCTATCTCTACGACGGCCGGGTGGTGGAGATCGCCCGAAACCTGGCGCCGTCTCCTCGCGGGGAGCTGGAGATCACCGACGTGAACCTGGAATACCTGCGGCGGGACGAGCTCATGGTGGAAAGACTCGGGCGCGGCATTGCCTGGCTCGATACCGGAACCCACCAGAGCCTGCTGGAGGCATCCCACTTCATCGGCACCCTGGAGGCGCGCCAGGGATTGAAAATCGCCTGCCTGGAGGAGATCGCCCTGCGCATGGGGTTCATCGACTGCCGCCGGATGGCCGAGATTATCGCCGAGACTCCCACGTCGTCCTACCGGGACTACCTGACCCGTATCTACAATGAAACCGAACTGTGCGGAGGTGCCATTCATGAGCGTTAGTCCCGAGTTCACCCGTGGCAGGATCCACGACGTGGTGGTGAAGCCCCTTGCCAAATTCCTGGACGAACGGGGCTGGCTCGCAGAGTTGTTCCGCAGCGACGAGACCGATACCGAGACCATGCCGGTCATGGCCTACGTCTCCATGACCCGACCCGGCATTGCCCGGGGCCCCCACGAGCATGTGGACCAGACCGACTGGTTCTGTTTCATCGGTCCGTCCAATTTCAAGGTCTATCTCTGGGACGCCCGGCCCGGTTCGCCGACCCACGGCGTGAAACAAACACTGTTCGCCGGGGTCGATGCGCCCGTGGCCGTCATCGTGCCGCCGGGCATCGTCCATGCCTACAAGAATGTCGGCAGCGGTGACGGCATCGTGTTCAACGCGCCCAACAGACTGTATGCAGGAGAGGGCAAGGCCTCGCCGGTGGATGAGATCCGGCACGAGGACGTGGCAGAGTCTCCCTTTATCCTGGACTGACAAGAGGCAGGATTTACGCTGACCAGGGGGAGGCACTGCCTCCCTTGCGCTTTTGTACCCTGACGTCCGCCGCGAGTATTCATGCTGGAGCTGATCAGAAAATATCGAGTCTATATCGTGGCGGCCGTGGCCCTGCTGGCCGCGCTCACCTTCTACTCCCTGAACCTGCGCCAGAAGGAACAGGCCAACCTGTTCGAGCGGGTGGTCATCGACCTGTTCGCCCCCGTCCATAACCTGGGCTCGCGGGTCAGCACGTTTCTGGGAAGCGTCTGGAGCGATTACGTCAATCTGGTCGATGTCCGCCGCGAAAACAAGGAGTTGCGCGAATCGGTCAAGATCCTGAACGGCCGGATCATGGAAAACCGCGAGGCAATCCATGAAAACGGCCGCTTGCGGCAACTCCTCGGCCTGAAGGGAACGGTCGGACTCCCCTCGGTGGCCGCCCAGGTCATCGGCGAAGACAACGCTCCCTGGTTCAAGACGCTGGTCATCAACCGGGGCGCCGTGGACGGCCTTGCGGAAGGAATGCCGGTGGTCGCCGCCAATGGTGTGGTCGGCCAGTTGGTCAAGGTTGCCGCTGGCAGTTCCCGGGTGCTGCTGCTCACGGACCATGCCAGCGGCATTGCCGCCGTGGTGCAGCGCTCCCGCGCCCGCGGAGTGGTCAAGGGGCAGGGGGGAGGGCTCTGCAGCCTTGAATTTTCCCTTCGGGAAGAGGATGTGAAAGTCGGCGACGTGGTGGTCAGTTCCGGCATGGGGGGGATTTTCCCCAAGGGGCTGGTGATCGGTGAGGTCACCATGGTGAAGAAGGGGGAGTACGGAATCTTTCAGAACATCAACATACGCCCTGCCGTCAATATCGCCCGGCTCGAGGAAGTCCTCGTGCTGATCCCCCGGAACAATGATTAAGCTCGTTTGGTACGCCATTCTCGTCTTTGCCGCGATCGTCCTGCACGTGTCCGTGATCCCGGCGCACATCGCCGATCCCTTCAAGCCGAACCTGCTCATCCTGTTCGTGGTGTTCATGGGGTTGCGGGAAGGGCCCGCCTGGGGAGTGCTCGCCTTTGTCCTCGGCCTCCTGCAGGACTCGTTCAGCGGGCTCTACCTGGGACTCAACGCTTTTTCCTACCTGGTCATTTTCCTGTTGTTCAGCCTTGCGGCCGGGCGCCTCTATACTGACCGCCGCTCGCTCATGATCATCGGCACCTTCTCGGCAACCATGGTCAGCGGCCTGATCAGCCTGCTCCTGCTGCTCCTTTTTTCCTCTTCCCACGGCATTTATTCCTCGCTGCTCGAAGGGCTGGTTCCCCAGAGCCTCGTGAACGCCCTTGCCGCCTCCATCGTCTTCACTTTCACACCCTTTGCGCGGATGGGTGACATTCGATGAACGGGCAGCGCTTCATACGCGACACCCAGGAGCCGAAGCGCCAGTTGGTCGTGCTGCTCATCGCAGTGGGGGTGTTTTTCTTCATCCTCGTCACGCGGCTCTGGTACCTCCAGATCGTCAAGGCCGAGGATTTTCAGAGCCTTTCCGAAAACAACCGGCTGCGCCTCGTGCCCGTTGCAGCGTCCCGAGGGACAATATTCGACCGCAACGGCGCGGTCCTGGTGAGCAACCGGCCTTCCTTCAGCGTTGCCGTCATCCCCCAGGAAGTCCGGGATCGCGACTGGCTGATCGAGCAACTGGTGGCACTGCTGGGCGCCGACAGGAGTGAGCTCCTCAAAAAGTGGGAAAAGGGGAAGGGGCGCGCCCGCTACTATCCCATTGTCCTCGCATCGGGGATAACCCGCGACCAGTTGGAGTTTCTGGAGGAAAAACGGCTCTGGCTCCCCGGTATCGAGATCGAGATGAAACCGGTGCGTCAGTATGAGAACGGCACGCTGGCGGCTCACCTGCTGGGCTACATCGGTGAAATTTCGGATGAAGAGCTGAAAAACCCGGCCTTTGTCGGCTACAATTCAGGCGACTACCTGGGCAAGAGCGGGATTGAACGCAGTTGGGAAGAGGTCCTCCATGGCCACGACGGCGGCCGGCAGATCGAAGTGGACGCCCGGGGGCGGATCCTGCGGACAATAGCTGAAACGCCCCCGACCGTGGGGTCGAGCCTGGTTCTGACCATTGACGCCCAACTCCAGAAGCGGGCCGAGCAAGCCTTTGGCGCCCAGGCGGGAGCTGCGGTAGTGATGGAAGTAAATACCGGGGAAATTCTGGCGTTCGTCAGCAATCCCGAGTTCGATCCATCGCTGTTCGCCGGCAGGATGCCCCCTGAAATCTGGAAGCAATACCTGGAAGACAAGCGCCATCCCCTGGAGAACAAGGCCTTGAAGGGGCAGTATCCGCCGGGATCGACCTACAAGATCATTACCGCTCTGGCGGGGCTGGAAGAGGGGATCATCGACGATCACACCACGGTTACGTGCAAGGGATCCTATACGCTTGGGAACGACACGTTCCGCTGCTGGGACAAAAAGGGCCACGGAGCGGTCGACTTGAGGCGTGCCCTTCGCGAGTCGTGCGACGTCTACTTCTATGTCCTTGGCGAGAAGCTCGGCATCGACCGGCTTTCAGCCTACGCGCAAAAGTTTGCCCTTGGCGCCCCCATGGGGATTGGCCTGGACAATGAAAAGGGAGGGCTCATTCCCACCTCAGCCTGGAAGCTCCAGCGGCACAAGACCAAGTGGTTCCAGGGGGATACGTTGAGCGCGGCCATTGGCCAGGGCTATGTCCTCATGACCCCCATCCAACTGGCGTCCATGACTGCTGCCATTGCCACGGACGGTGTCGTGTACCGGCCCCGGCTGGTAAAGCGGATCATCGACCGCGACGGAAAGGTCCTCAGGGAGTTCCAGCCCGAGATCATCACCAGGGCCGATGTCTCGCCGCGCTCGATCAGGTCAGTCAAGGAAGGGCTGTGGGCGGTGGTGAACGAGAGGGGCGGCACCGGAGGCATGGCACGAATCCCGGATGTCCGGGTCGCCGGCAAGACGGGAACCTCGCAGGTCGTCAAGCTGAGGGATACGCGCGGATATATCCCCTACCAGTATCGCGACCATGCCCTGTTCGTGGCCTATGCTCCCTATGAACACCCCGAAGTGGCGGTTGCGGTGGTGGTCGAGCACGGCGAGCACGGAGGCTCGGCGGCGGCACCCATTGCCGGCAGTATCCTGCGAGCCTACTTTGAAGGAAAGGGAGTCATTCACCGGCCGGCCAAGGATGGGAAGGGTGCCGCTGCCGGGGATGGCGGAGCCGGTGACGAGGTGCCATCCGACGAAGGGGGACAGCCCCGAGAGGCTCAGGAATAGACCATGATCGACCGACGGCTCATAACCAATTTCGACTGGATGCTGCTGGGGCTCGTGCTGCTGATCTGCGCGGTGGGCGTGGTGAACATCTACAGTGCCTCGTCGTCGTACGTTCTGTCGGGCACTCCTTACTATCTCAAGCAGATGTCCTGGATCATGGTCGGCCTCGCCATCATGCTGCTGGTCTGCAGTATCGACTATCACCTGCTGGAGGACGTTGCCTACTGGTTCTACGGCATCCTGTTCCTGCTTCTGCTGGTGGTTCTGGTCTTCGGCAGGACTTCGATGGGGGCCACGCGCTGGCTTCACCTGGGCTTCATCAGTATTCAGCCATCTGAACCCATGAAAATCATAGGGATCATCACCATGGCCCGCATCCTGGCCAATGTTCCACTGTCCGGCGGTCTGGGGCTTCGGGAGCTGGCATGGCCCGCCTTCATGATCGGCGCGCCCGCCATCCTCATCATGAAGCAGCCCGACCTGGGCACGGCGATTCTTGTCATTCTCATTGCGGGATCCATGCTCGCGTTTGTCGGTATCCGCCTTTCCGCGCTGGCTGCCGTATGCGCCGCCGCCGTACCGGCTGTCTGGCTCGGCTGGCATTACTATCTCAGGGATTATCAGAAAAACAGGGTTCTCAACTTTCTGGACCCGGAGAGGGACCCCCTGGGTACGGGATATCACATCATTCAGAGCAAGATTGCCGTGGGATCGGGTGGCCTGTTCGGCAAGGGGTTTCTTCAGGGGACCCAGAGCCAGCTCCGCTTCCTGCCGGAGCAGCACACGGACTTCGCATTTTCCGTTTTTGCCGAGGAATGGGGATTCGTGGGGAGCCTGGTGGTTCTGCTGCTGTACGTGGTGCTCATCCTGTGGGGGCTCCAGATCGCACGGCGCTGCAACGACCGCTTCGGCAGCCTCGTGGCTGTGGGCGTAACGGCCATGCTGTTCTGGCACATCATCATCAACATCGGCATGGTAATCGGCCTTTTCCCCGTGGTCGGGGTGCCGTTGCCTCTGTTTTCCTACGGCGGCACATCCTTGATCACGTCAATGACGGGTATAGGCATTCTCATGAACATAAGCATGCGGCGCTTCATGTTCTAGGAGAAGGCACCCCCCTTACGCAACCTTCTTGTTGAGCAGAACAATCCCTTCCAGTTCCTGAATCCAGATTGCCCCGCAGGTAGTGCACTCCAGCAGGTTATCGGCATAGCCGTCCGAATGCATATCAATGGTGATTCCCGTGCGATCGTTGCAGATTGGGCATTTCATGGCTCATTTCTCCTTTACCGTGCGTCCTTTTTCTTAACTATAGAAGAGTTCAGTCGGGCAAACAAGGGTAAAGATGAACGTAAAACCCGCTAAAACAATAGTTTACGCTCACTGGAGGTCCCAAGCCGTACACCGTCATTATACGGCCTCGCTCAAGAGGTATGAGGCATGGATATGGAGGATATCTGTATTTAGCCGAAATTATTAACTATTTGAGGGTAAAACAGAAGTATGTATCCGGGGCCGGCAGTTGACCCGG
The DNA here is from genome assembly GCF_059620965.1 of Geobacter sp. PheSNFMC. Lineage (NCBI taxonomy): Bacteria > Pseudomonadati > Thermodesulfobacteriota > Desulfuromonadia > Geobacterales > Geobacteraceae > Geobacter > Geobacter sp. PheSNFMC. Next base: position 8,536 of record NZ_JCAMRN010000051.1, on the reverse strand, counting down.
TTTCCGCGTTGGGACCCGTTGTTGTTATGAAAAAAATATCTAGAGCGGTTTTCAAACTGAAGTTAGGAAAATAGCGCACATGGTGCGGGCTCACCCTGGCGCGATCCGTTGCACTGCCCCGTGTGTCTTCCAGCACATCAAGAATTTCGGCGCGGCGCTTGCAATTTTGAGAGGTCATTAACGTTGATGGCCGGTTGTATTATTGATATATAAATATGTTAATTAATTGCAACACTGTGTATTTCCGGTGTTTCATGTGCAAGCGGTAATGGATTTGCTCGAAATGCCACCTTCGGATAGATAGTCATTTCACGGGTGCGACCGTTAATTGACGTGAAATTGACTAGTGTGATTCGGTGTGGCTGCTGATGATTGTGATGCGTCGCATGCTAGATATAATGAAAATAGCATTGTAGTGGCGACCGGCATAAGAGAATGTCAAATTATTGTTCACGGATAAACCGTATTTTGTGTTGCTAATTTGTTGCTGAACGTTAAAATGCACCTTTAAAAGTGTGTTGACAAATAACTCTGAATAGATACAGTACACTGTTGTGTGTGTTGCTTAATGTGTGCGGTTTTTAATGTTGAGAGTGTGCACACCCCGGGACACGCCAAGGCACCATTCGGGACCATTAAGGCCCGAGCATCGCCGGACGGAGAGGCGCGCGGGGCTGGCGGGCGCTATGCATCCGCGCTGCTGCCGTTGTCCGATGCAGCTTTTTTTAAATTGCATTGTAATTAGTCTGAGTGAGGGGTTATGACGTATCGAAAGGAGGTGGCACGAAGGAAAGAATAAGTCATTCGCTTTGATTGTAATGTTTCATCATGGAGTCTTCACAAGAAAGGAGCAGAAAGGAATGAAAAAAAAGGTACTGATGAGCGTATCGCTCGCAGCCGTTGTTTTGACCGGCGCAATGGTGGGTGCAGCAGTTCCGCCCCCGCCGGCAAACCAGTTCCTGGGGATTTACGATACGAAATTTCCCAACTTGACCAAAGCCGACTGCCTTGAGTGCCACGTCAGTGACACGGTGCTCGTTCAGCAGCACCACGCCCTGATCAATACGGTCACGCCGCCGGCAAGCTGCATCAATACTTCCGGCACGGTTCCTCCGACCCTTGCCACCGGCTGCCACGTCATGGTTTCCGATGGTTCGGGCGGTTTCACCTTCCAGGATTTCAGAAACTGCTTCAACTGTCATACCCAGTCCCCGCACCACACCTCTGCCGCTGCCGTTGCCAAGGACTGCAAGTTCTGCCACGGCAACTTCATCGACAATCCGCTTGACGGCCACTACATCCCGACCTACGGCGCAAGCTCTGTCACACCGTTGCCGGACGGCAGGACCGTACCCGCTCCGGATGGCGGCACTGCTATCGTCCAGGGCTGCGAGGCGTGCCACCAGGCCGCACCCAACGCCATCGATCCGAAGACCAATACGGTCCGCCCGATCTTCAGCAACCAGGATACGCACCACGGCACCGGCATCACGGACTGCAACCTCTGCCACAATACGTCCTCCAACGTACCGATCCGCCAGTGCGAGGTCTGCCACGGCGTGAACTCGCTCCACAACATCCAGAAGGACAGCCCCAACGCCGCCAACCTCGGTACGGTCAAGCCGGGCCTGGAAGACCGTGGCTGGGGCCACATCGGGAATAACTGGGACTGCCAGGGATGTCACTGGTCCTGGTTCGGTAACTCGTCCCCGTTCACCGACGCCACCGTGCCCGCCATTAACGGCCAGAGCAGCTACACGGTTACCGCTGGCAAAGAAGCCGTCCTGACCATTGTTGGCTCCAGCTTCGTTAACGTCGGACCCGACGGCGTCACCACCTACCAGCCCACCGTCACGCTTGTCAGTGGCAGCACGAACCTTACGCTCACTCCCTTCTCGGTCACCGAAAGCGAGGTAAAGGTGTCCGTTCCTGCCCTGGTGGAAGGTGTCTACGAGCTCCGCATTGCCAAGGCAAACAAGGTCAGCAATCTTGCCAAGCTGACCGTCACGCCGGCGCGGATCATTGCCTCCGCAACCCTTGCGGCAGGCAAGACCCTTACCATTACCGGCACCGGTTTCGGACCGGCACCGAGCACCGAGTATGATGCCGGTATCGGAGTGTACGCCGGAACTACCGAGGCCTCCATCATCTCCTGGAGCGACACCAAGGTAGTTGCCACCAGCCCGGACTTTGCGACCAACGGCTACGTAACCGTGAAAACCATTAACGGTGCGCTCTCCGGCAAAATCCTGGCGGCTCCGAAGAAAGTCAAGCGGTAATACCTTTTTGACCAACGGGGCAGGGGATTCGTTCCCCTGCCCCCCATTTTCTCCCCAGACACAGCTTATATGCATTCGCGATGCGATTTGTCATCGTCGAACGTGAAGGGATACGTGTGCCATGAGGTATCTGCTCGCCGTTACGGCCCTTTTTGCCCTGCTGCTTCCCCAGGATGGCGCTTTTGCCGCTGACAGGAAGGTCATTATAGGGTTTCGCTCTGCAGTGGGGAAAAAAGACGTTCGCCACAAAGAGAAAGTCTATCGCCACGGTGGCCGCGTCAAAAGGACGCACTCTGCGGTAAACGCCATATCGGCAACCCTGTCCGAGGAAGAGATCGAACGCCTGAAAAAAGATCCCGACGTTGCCTACGTGGAGTCGGACTTCGTGTTTTCTTCCATCGAACCGGTCGTGGTTGCATCCGGGGAGTACGCTGCAACGTGGGGTGTGCAGCACATCGGCGCCGACCAGGTTGCGGAGGCCGGGATCACCGGCGCGCGGGTCCGAGTGGCAGTGCTCGATACGGGCATTGATTACACGCATCCCGAACTGAGGGACAACTACAAAGGCGGGTACAATTTTGTAGCTGACAACAACGATCCCATGGACGACGCATACTCTCTCAGCCATGGCACCCACGTGGCCGGGATCATCGCCGCCCGCAACAACGGCACCGGTGTGGTCGGCGTCGCCCCCGCAGCGGAGCTCTATGCCGTCAAGGTGCTTGACGGCGGCCTGGGCGGGAAACTGAGCGACATCATCGCCGGCATCGAGTGGGCCATCGAGAACCGGATGCAGGTCGTCAACATGAGTTTCGGCAACATGGAGTTCTCCCAGGCGCTCAAGGATGCCTGCGATCTGGCCTATCGATCGGGAATCGTGCTGGTGGCTTCGGCCGGCAACTTCTCGCCGGGAGTCGTACTCTATCCAGCCGCCTTCGATTCGGTCGTGGCCGTCTCCGCCACCTACCAGGACGACACGCTTGGAACGTTTTCCAGTTACGGCCCCCAGGTCGAATTGGCCGCGCCGGGGCACAATATCTATTCCACGGCGATCGGCGGCGGCTACCGCACCAATTTCGGCACATCGCAGGCCGCACCCCATGTCACCGGTGCGGCGGTGCTTCTCATCTCGGCCGGTATCACCGACACCAACGGCAACCGCTCCGTTGCCGACGAGGTCAGGCAACGGCTTGCGGCAGCCGCCCGGGACCTGGGTGAACCGGGCAGGGACATCTACTATGGTTACGGCCTCGTTGACGTAGCCAAGGCCGTTCTTTACCCGCCGAGCATCGAGACGGTGGTCACCACGCCGCGGGGGAAACGGTGTGCATCGGTTACAACCCTTGATCTCACGAACTCGACCTATCGGCTGGACATTACGGGGGCGACGCTGCAGGCGCTTGAAGTCCGCGTTGGAAGCGCCGACGGTCCTCTTGTGAACTTCATCCGCTTTCGGCGTGGGACGGAAGGGGCGGCATCGTTCAGCTATACGGCATCCGGCACTGTCAGGCTGGTGCTGATCCCCCACGGAAAACCGGGAACATCGGCGCGGGTGACGGCCGTTCCGGAGCAACTGTGAGTCGGGCGGGCACCATGAAGACGGTGCGCAATCTCATCATTGCCGTCCTGTGCGCACTGGGAAGTGTTCCGTCCGCGCCCGGCGCCGGAATTGCCGCCGCTCCCGTTGACAGAGCCGCTGCGGCCGTTGTGAACGGCACCGTCATCTTCCAGGACGAACTCGACCAGTTCGTCGAATTTTCCCTGAGCCACCGCAGGGGAGCCGGGCGCAAGGTTACCGACGAACAGAAGAAGAGAGTCGAACGCCAGGAGCTCGATAAGCTTATCGCCATGGAGTTGCTGGCCCAGGCGGGTGAAAAGCTGAATCCTGCCGATCTGTCCCAAAAGATTCAGGCCCGCCGGCAAGCCATCGGCTCGAGCGTGCCACGGGACGGGAGCGTGGCGGCGCCACCCGAGAACAGACTTGACAACACCGCTCGCCGCGACGTTCTTGTGGACGCCTACCTGGCCTCGCGCGGCATCGATGCGATCAAGGTTCCCGAAGCCGATCTCAGGGCCTATTACGAAAAGAACAAGGCCGGTTTTAAAAAGCCCGAGACGATCGTTGTCCAGCATATCCTGGTGAAGGTCGACAAAGGAGCCTCTCCGGAGACTCAGGCGCAGGCCCGGAAAAAGATCGAAGGCATTCGCGACCGGATTGGCGCCGGCGCCGATTTTGCCGTTCTTGCCAGCGAGGGCTCCGACTGCGCCAGCGCCGCCACGGGCGGAGACCTGGGAGAAATCCAGCGTGGCTTCATGCCGAGTGAGTTCGACCAGGTCGCCTTTTCCCTCAAACCGGGTGAGACGAGCGGTATCGTCAAGACGCGCCACGGGTTTCACATCATCAGGGTGATGGAACGGCATCCCGAAACGGTCAGGACCTTCGAAGAGATGCGGGATTTCATCGAGCAGTATCTGGCAAAGGATTACCAGCGCAGGAAGGTTGAAGAAATCGTTGAAGAACTGAAGCGCGCGGCAACGATAGATATTCGTATTCAATGACGTTATGACGCAGCCTTTCCAGTCGGGAACTGCAAGTACGAGGAGCGTGTGGAAATGAAGAATCTAGCAAGTGTGTGCAGGTCGGTCGTGGCGGCTGTGCTGGTAGGGCTCGGCATTGCCTCCGGCGCCGTGGAGGCCGCCGACTGGACTCTGTCCAGCAAGAATTCAACGGTGAATTTCGAAGATGCCTCCACCTATGGGGTATACGGCTGGACGATCGACGGCAAGCAGATAGTGAGCCAGTTGGGCTTCTACTGCCGTGTCGGGACCTCCGGGCCCGAGTATCCGCTGATATCCAATGACGTTGACGCCGAAGGCATGTTCACCGTCGCGCGCCCGGCGAACCAGGCGGACCCTACGGCGCTTGCCCTTGTCTATACCGCCCTGGACGGCACCTATTCCGTTGAAGTCGCCTACCGCCTTACGGGCGGCGCGACGGGCACCAAAAGATCCACCCTGAAACGGGCCGTCACGATCAACAACCACCGCGGCTCTCCTCTCGACTTCCATTTCTATGCCTACTCCGATTACGACCTGAGCCTTCCCTTCAGCAACGACAACGTGGCCATCGTGGGGAAAAGGGCCTTCCAGTCCGGCTTCACGAGTTCCAGCGACAAGAACGGCAACGGCTACAGCGTGGTTCAGTCGTCAACCCTTCCGCCCAGCAGATACGGCGTCGACATGACTCAGTTCATCGGCCTCCTCGCCAATGGCTCCACTCCTTACAATCTCGACAATTTCGGCGGCCCGTACACCAATACCAATGCGGACGTTCAGTTCGCGCTCCAGTGGGACTTGGCGATCCCCGCGAACGGCTCCGTCTCCTTCGAGATTGCCGACGAGGCGTACCCCTCGAAGCCCCTGTTCCTTGCCAAGACCCATCCCGGCCAGTGCGCGGCATACGCGCAGCCGCTCACCTACACCTATACCTACGACAACACGGCCAATACCATCGATCTGCACAACCTTCTGATTTCAGACAAGCTACCCGCCGGCATTGACTTTGTCTCCGCAACCAACGGGGGAGAGTACAAGGCGGACACGCGGGAGATTGTCTGGAGTTTGCCCCTGCTTGCCAAAGGCGCCGGGCAGCAGACGTTCCAGGCAACGGTCCTGTACAATTCGCCCCGTGACATCGCGGCAAACACGGCCAACAACCTGACCATGGGATTGAGCGATGAAACCTATCCCCGCCATGTGCAGGATACGATCGCGCTCTGCAACCATCCGCCGCAGATTTCCTCAGTGCCCGCAACCGTTGCGTCCGCGTCCGCCCTTTACACGTACCAGGTGCGCGCCTCCGACGCCGATGCCGGCACGGTACTGACCTACTCCTTTGACGCCGCGCCGTCGGGCATGTCAATCAGCTCGGCCGGCCTTGTCCAGTGGACCCCCACGAACAGCCAGACCGGAACTTTCCCGGTAACCGTGCGGGTGAGCGACGGTCAGCTCGTCGCTACCCAGAGCTTCTCGATCGCCGTGGCTCCGGCCAACAGGCCGCCGGTCATTGCATCGAGTCCCGTGACAGCCGCCGTTGTGGGGCAGTTCTACTCCTACACCGTCTCCGCCACGGACCCGGACGGGGACACGCTCTACTACAGCATCAGCGCGCCCACGGGCAAAACGCTTCCCACCGGCATGGCAATGGGCATGACCACCGGCACCCTCACCTGGACACCCTCAAGCTCGACACCGGCCAACTGGGATGTCATCGTGGCGGTGACTGATACGAAGTTCAACAGGACAACCCAGAGCTTCACCATTACGGTCACTGACGGCAAGGTCAACCAAGCTCCGGTGATCGCTTCCTCGCCGGTGACGAGCGCCACGGAAGGAGCCCTGTACAGTTATCAAGTGGTGGCGAGCGATCCCAACGGCGACTCCCTCACCTATGCACTCACCACTGCGCCCTCGGGCATGTCGATTGCCGCGAACGGCACCATCTCCTGGACTCCTCTCGCATCCCAGGCCGGCGCACATACGGTTGTCGTAACGGTAAGCGACGGGGCGCTCTCCGCCACCCAGACCTTTACGGTAACGGTAACGAAGCTCAATCGTGCGCCGAGCATCACGTCAACTGCCGTCACCTCGGTAAGCGAGGGGGCCGCGTACGGATACGCCGTCTCTGCCAGCGACCCGGACGGCGACGCTCTTACCTACAGTCTGACAGCATCCCCCCCGGGCATGACGATCTCGCCGGCCGGGCTCATCTCTTGGAATCCTGGTTATACCGATGCCGGCAGCTATACTGTGACGGTAAAGGTGAGCGATCCGGCTGGCCTCTTTGCCACTCAGACCTACACGCTGCTGGTGACCGACACGAACAGGGCTCCGGTGGTAACAATGCCGGCTGACCAGTCTACCCCCGAGGGGACGGCGGTCAATCTCCAGATCCAGGCGTCCGATGCGGACAACAACACCCTTGCCTACAGTGCCACGGGACTTCCTCCGGGGCTTAGCATCAATTCATCTTCCGGAGTCATCACCGGCACCCTGGGTTACACGGCTGCCGGCATCTACTCTGTAAGAGTTATGGTTGGTGATGGGATAACCAGCAGCAGCGTGAGTTTTTCCTGGACCGTGACCGACGTGAACCGTGCGCCGGGTGTCATCGCTCCGGCGAACCGCACGAATGTTGAAGGGACGGTCGTCAACCTTACCGTCGCCGCCACCGACCCTGATGGTGACGCTCTTACCTACAGCGCCACGGGCCTGCCTGCGGGCCTTGCCATCAACGCTTCTACGGGTGCCATTACCGGAACCATTGACTACAGCGCCGCCGCCGGCAGCCCCTACACCGTCACCGTCACCGCCACTGACCCCTCCAACGCCAAAGGAAGCGCAAGTTTTACCTGGACCGTGACGGCCTATGTCAAGCAGACCCCGAGCATCAGTTGGGCGACGCCTGGTGCCATCACCTACGGGACAGCCCTGGGCGGCACCCAGCTCAACGCCACGGCGAGCGTGCCCGGCACCTTCGTGTACACCCCTGCCGCCGGCACTGTCCTCAACGCCGGGACCCGGACCCTGTCGGTGGTTTTCACCCCGAGCGACCCGAACGCATACACCAGCGCCAGCGCCACCGTCAGCCTGACGGTTGACAAGGCCGTTGCCTCCGTATCCCTCACCGGCCTGAGCGCCACCTATGACGGCACGCCAAAGGTCGTTGCCGCCAGCACGACCCCGCCGGGCCTCGGCATCAACCTCACCTATGCCGGGGGCAGCGGCGCGCCGACAGCCGCCGGGAGCTACCCCGTCGTCGCCACGGTCACCGATGCCAACTACAGCGGCAGCGCCACGGGAACACTCGCAATCGCCCGTGCCGTTCCCGCCATCAACTGGGCCGAGCCGGCAGCGGTCTATGCGGGCACGACCCTCGGGTCGAGCCAGCTCAACGCCACTGCCGACGTAGCAGGCAGCTTCAGCTACAATCCCGCAGCCGGCACCGTTCTCTCCACCGCGGGCCCGGTCACCCTGACGGCCACCTTCACGCCCGCCGATGCCGTCAACTACACCACGGCCACCAAGAGCGTGAGCATCATCGTCAACACCAAGCAGACCCCGAGCATCAGTTGGGCGACGCCTGGTGCCATCACCTACGGGACAGCCCTGGGCGGCACCCAGCTCAACGCCACGGCGAGCGTGCCCGGCACCTTCGTGTACACCCCTGCCGCCGGCACTGTCCTCAACGCCGGGAC
>NZ_JCAMRN010000050.1:0-26455 GCF_059620965.1 Geobacter sp. PheSNFMC | reverse complement strand
TGGCCGAGACCGTCGAGGCCCTGCGTGGCAGGGGCGGCAAGCCGCTTAAAAATCACAATTACCTGAAGCGGGTCCTGGAGAGTCAGCCCCAGGTCGCAATGCCGGCCGCTACTGCGGCCGCCGTTCCTGCCCCTGAGGCCGCCCCGGCCATCAGCAAAACCGCCCGGGCCATCGGGCGCCTAGAAGGGTGGAAGAACCGTTGATGGACTGGATCAAGCGTGAAGTGGGCAACGGGCTCCAGGGGCTCATCGCCCTGAGGCTCCGGAACGCACCGGCCGAGGATATGATTGAGCTCACCGCCGATATCTGGGTTGAGTCATTCGCCCAACGGGTAAGCATCGAGGTGCTCGATGCCCCACGCATCCGGGAGGGGTTTCGGCTCATCTTCGGCCGCATCCGCGAGTGGCCGGCGCCGATAGACGTGATCGAGCTGATGCCCAACCGCCCGCCCCGACCGGCCCTGCCGGAACCCGAGGTGAACGACTGTGACCCGAGGGTCCGGGAGCTGATCAGAGATCTGGGTGCTCGGCTGGGATGGTAGCCGTGAATGAGGGAGATGCCATGAACATAGACCTGTCGAAATACCCGGAGATTTACCGCGACCTGATCGACAAAGGGGCCCCGGCGATTGTCGAAAAGGTGGGACTCTCGGAAGAGCAGGCCCGTGCCGCCGTGTACTGCATCACGGAGATCATTCGCAGGGACTGGGCAGGCACCCAGCCCTACTTCTCCAAGGGCATGGCATACGAGGTCACCCGCCGCGACCGGGAGATGTACGAGAAATTCAACGGCAGCAACCACGCCGCACTGGCCCGGGAGTACGATATCTCCGTGCGGCAGGTCTACGAGCGGATCAACATCATCCGGGAAGAGGAGTTCAGGCGGCGGCAGCCGGCGCTGTTTGAGGGGTAGAGATGATAACGGGCCGGGAAATCACCCACCGGCTTTATGGGTGGGTGCATTTACATGGTTAGATTACGAAAGGACGGTTTAAGATGAGCAAAGCAAAGAAAATACTTGAGGATTTTGCCAAAAGTCCAACCACTACCACACTCGAAACAATGGAAACTCTGGTTGCATATGCTAGAGGTTTGGAGCTGCTGGTCAACGAAAACGCCCCTACCCTCCGTGATCGGTTTGCAATTGCTGCACTCGGCGGCCTATGTGTTGACCCGAAAAAGCCTATCATCCTGCAGATAGTCGAAGATGCCTACAAAATAGCAGATGCAATGATGGAAGTACGGACCAAGCAACCAGGGTAATCTAACGGCTGCCGCTTGACGCGGCGACCGTAGGGAGATCGCCGTCCGAGCGGTGGTTATAGTCTCAGCGCCACCATCGTCGGACGAAAGAAAAGCCCCCTATTCGGGGGCTCTTCCGCTGACGAGTATTGGAGGTAACCAGTGATACGAGAATCTGCGCGGCCCATCGAGCGGACCAGTCCAGAAACCATGCCAATGGGCGCGGCGGATATGAGGCGTCAGAGTGCGCTGCCCGGTGGAGGTAGAGCGCTCTGCCGCCTGTCTAGCCTCTCGCAACCGCACTGCCATTTTCCCGCCAACGGTCCATATCCGGGGGCGGTCGGGAGGGAACCAGCGCAGGCCCTGTTTGGTTTTGCGCGGATGCGGTTGCGCAGGGAATGCGCCCGGCTCTCGATCGTCGTCAATTTCAGGCTCGTCGGAGCAGAGATAGAGGAGTAGGGAGATGAGAGGACGGAGTGCATCCGCTATCTGCATATCGGTGGCGACATCGCGCAGAAATGGCCGTTTCAGGTGAACGACGCTTTGTCGGGCGGTCTCGTTAATCATGCGAGTCACCGCCTCCTCAACGGTCCAATCCCCCAGGTGCACAGGAATGGGAATGAGAGCGTCTTCGGTATCGAGGAGCAGTCGCAGTTCCCTGCGGCCGTCATTGGCGTCACTCTCCAGGTGTGCCCAAATACCATAGAGATGAGTCCCAAGCCAAATCCTGTCGGGCGTCTCTACATATACACACCACTCAGGGAGTCGCATGAGCACGTCGGAGGGGAGGTTCCCTCTCAGGCCCGTGTCAGCAATCGCCTGGTACATCTCAGTGGTAAACCGATATATCCCCTGACTGTAGCGCCATGTGCCGATAGCCGCCAGCCGGCCAACGTCGGCAATCATGTGGGGGGGGACACGGTTTCCACCGCCGCCGGAGACAATGGCGTACCAGCCGGCCATTGGCAGGAAACACCATTTCGGCCAATCGGGAAGAGAACTCCCCCGATTGGCCAGCATTCTCTCCACCTGTTTCCATGCCCCCGGGTACAGGCGGGATGCGGCTACGAGATGGTTACTGGGTCTCATGTGCGTACCTCTCTGGGTGTAACTGTTGGTAGAGACCGAGCCAAGCGAAAGCGATTCCAGGGGGGCGGCGACCGCTGGGGCCGTCGTCCTCCCAGCATTGCCAGGTGCGGTAGGGGGTTTCAGCTAGGCGGGCGGCTTCAGCCATTGATAAGCCCGCCTTGCGGCGGGCTTCCCGGAGGTCGGCGGCGGTTTTCATTCTTCGCCCCCTTCCGGTTCTTCGTAATTCTCGTCAATCCACTCCTCGGCAGAGGTGAAATCCACGTCAGGGTTGGGCAGTTCCCAATCCTCCGGCCAGCAGGTGTGGTCTTCGCATTCGGCGCGGGTCAGAACCACCGCCTCGCGGCTGTAACGCTCGTTTTCGCAAATGTAGAGGTCACCCAGCTCAACGCCGTTGTTGAGGTTGTCGAGCAGGTCGGTTGCTACAGCGTGCGGGGTGCCGCTGTATTTCCGCATGTCGTTCGCTTTGATGATTGCCTGAAGTTTTTCGATTGTTGTTGTCATGATGTCCCTCCTGATTTGATGTACCTGCTTGATGGTTTCCATTATACGCGCATTGCGTATAATGTCAACAGAAAAAACGCGCAATGCACATTTTTTAAAAAAACTTTCGCGCCGGGAAAGGGCCCGAACGTGTGAGGTCTGAATTGGAATCAATAGACTGGTGGAGTCTGGATATTTTGGGGTCCAGCGCGGTGCTGTTTGGAATATTTGCACTGTGGTGGGTCAGGGGTTAACGTCGTCCTATCAAATATTGTCAGCAATAATTACTCCCTCCAAAGGGCGCCCCCATCGGTGCCCTTTCTCGCTAATTGCCTGAAACACCTCAACGTACACACCCCCCCATCGGCATCGTAAAATGCCGCCATGAACATCACCACTGAGCAATTTAAGGAAATGTTCCCCCGCGCCACGGAGCCCGAGGCGTGGGCTGCGGCCCTGTCCGCCGTCATGCCCCGGTACGGGATCAACACGTCACTACGCATGGCGGCGTTTCTGGCCCAGTGCGGCCATGAGAGCGCGGGGTTCACCCGGCTGGCCGAAAACCTGAACTACAGCGCCGAGGCGCTCACCCGGGTCTGGCCAACGCGTTTCCCCCCCGAGATTGCCCGGCAATACGCCCGCCAACCCGAGCGCATCGCCAACAGGGCCTATGCCAATCGCATGGGCAACGGCCCGGAGGCGTCCGGCGACGGCTGGCGGTACCGGGGCCGTGGTGTGATCCAGCTGACCGGCAAGAGCCGTTATCTCGCCTTTGCCCAGGCTGTCGGCGCGACGCTGGAGGATGTCTGCGCCAAGCTCGAAACCAAGGCTTGGGCCGTGGAGTCAGCCTGCTGGTACTGGTCGACCCGTGGCCTCAACGTCCTGGCCGATGTCCGGGACATCGTCACCATCACCAAGCGCATCAATGGCGGCACCAACGGCATTGATGACCGACAGGCCCGCTACGCGCAGGCCCTGACTACGTTCACAGCCTAACGAGGAGGATTGTCATGACGTTTCCTAAACGCTTCACCCAGATCTCTGCTGTATCCATCCTGGCGGGTGCCGCCGGCGTGGCCGTGGCCCTGTTCTGTTCCGCAGCCATGGGCGCCGATGCGGCGGCTCCGGCCGCAAATCCGGCACCGGCCGCCCTGGCCGCGTTTCTGACGGATACAATATTTCCCGTGGTTACGGCGCTATTCATGGGGGTCGTGACGATTTTCCTCAATCGCCTCGGCGCCAAATACAAGATCGACGCCCTCACGCAGCAGGGCAACTTCCTGGAGCGCCTGGCGTACCAGGGCATCACCCTGGCCGAGGAGCGGGCGGCCCAGTACGTGGGTTCCAAGAGCACGCTCACCGGCCGCGATAAGCTTGACATCGCCGTCGGCCACGTCCTCTCGGTGATGCCCAAGGTGGGCGAGGCCAGCGCCCGGCGGCTGGTGGAGAGCCTCTTGGCCCAGATTCCCGGCGCCGGCGCAACCAAGGACATAGCATACGCCCGTGACCCCATCCCCGGCGCAGTGGTCCTGGGCGAAGTCGCGCCGTCCGAGCTTCGGCAATGAGTGCGGCGCTCTGGCAGGCGGCCCTGTCGCTGGCCGCCTACCTGTTGCCCCTGATCGTCGAGGGGTTGAAAAACTGGCACGAGAGACGGGAGGGGCACGACCATGACGCAAATATCCAGGACTACCGCAACGCGCTGGGCAAGGGGGCTGCTGCTGCTCTCAGTGTTCACCACGCTGATCAGCACGACCGGGTGCTCGCAGCGCTACGTGGTAGTGGATGGCGGGGCACAGGTGACAATAAAAAAAAGTGAGCTCGACCGTCTCTATCAGGATAACGAGCTCCTTTTGAGTGCCTTGGAGGAATGCCGCAGTGGCCGATGAAGCGGATCTCGCCCAGGAACAAATGGAGCGGGCCATGGCGGCGGCACAGCGGCGCCACCGTCGCCCCCTGACCGTGGCCGATTCGGCCCTGATCTGTATCGAGTGCGAGCGCCCCATTCCCGAGGGCCGCCGCCACGCGCAACCGGGCTGTACGCGGTGCGTTGACTGTCAATCACTACACGACAACTGGAGACCCCTGTGAACTACCCCGCCGCCATGTTCTGGATGAATTTTACCCTGGCCGTCATCAATCTGGTGGGGGTGATCTACGTCTGGTGGACCAACAAGGAAAAGGTGACCGCGGCAAAATTCGACGAGTTGAAGGCCCATATCAACACGGTTGAAGGCAGCGTCAAGAAAATCGAGGTCGAGGTTCAGCACCGCCCCGACTGCCAGTACCACGGCGAGTTCGAGCGGCGCCTCGACAAGCTGCACGGTGGCATCAACAAGGTCGAGGGGCGGTTGGAGGGCATCGGCACCTCCCTCGACCTGATCCAACAGCACCTGCTTAACGGAGGAAGATAGATGAGTTTTGCCGACCTGTACGAAGAGGATCAGCGGCTGGTGATCCTGCGGCTCCTGGAGCAGGACACCGACTACACCCTCAATGAATCCATGCTCCAGGACTGCATGGCGCGGCTCGGCCACAAGTGCAGCCGCGACTGCGTCAGGACCAGGCTGGCATGGCTCAAGGAGCAGGGGTTGGTCACCATAGCCGAGCCCATTGGGTTTTTCGTGGCCACGCTCACGTCCCGGGGGCTCGATGTGGCCCAGGGGGTAGCAACCTGCCCGGGCGTCAAGCGCCCCCGGCCGAAGGCGTAGCCATGGGGAAAAGAAGCGATCTCGAACCGGCGGCCATCCGCCTCTATGCCGAGGGAAAGGAGATCCCCCAGATCTCCGCCGAGCTCGGCGTTTCCGAGAACTCTCTCCGCGAGTGGAAGAAGCGCGCAGGATCCGAATGGGACGAGGCGCGGGCAGCGGCACGCCGCGGCTTTGTGGCGAGCTTCGAGGAGGTGGGAGCACGCCTGCGCCGTAGCCGCGAGATCACCGACCGGATCAGCGGCGATCTCAAGAGCCAGGGGGACATGGGGGCGATCATCAACGGGGCGCTGCGCACCATGATGTACGACGTGCTCAACCAGATCACCACCACCGACATCCTCGACCCCGAGACCATGACCGCCACCATCGACCAGATGAACCGGCTGGCCCTCATGCTGAACCGGGCCGAGGCCGCCGCCGAGCGCAACCGCAAGACGGCCGAGGAGATCAGGAAACAGGCCCTGGAGGATGCAGCGAAGAGAGTGGTGAGCGGCCTGCGTAAGAGCCGAGGTGCCTCTGATGAGCTCATCGAGAGGATCAGGGCCGACATCCTCGGCGTGGAGTTGCCGGCATGAATGCCGCCGTTGCTGAAGTAGAGGCTGGCGCCGCCCCGACCCGGCGCGTCCCGAAATGGGCTACGCCTCGGCGGCGTAACCTGCGGGTACCGCCAGCACTGCTCCCGTATCAGCAACGCTGGATCGCCGATAAGGCCGAAGTCAAGATCATCGAGAAGTCGCGACGGGTCGGCATCTCCTGGGCCGAGGCGGCAGATGCAGTTCTCTATGCCGCCGCCGAGAGCGGTGATGATGTCTGGTACATCGGCTACAACCGCGAAATGGCGATGGAGTTCATTCTCGACGCCGGCATGTGGGCGCGGAGGTTCCAGTCGTTCATTGCCGACATCGAGGAGACCGAAGAGGTTTTCACCGAGAGCCGGGTCGTCGACGGCAAGACCATCGTCGACGAACAGAAGATCCTCGCGTTCCGTATCACCTTCGAGTCGGGCAACCGGATCACGGCACTCTCGTCCCGACCGAACAACCTGCGGGGCAAGCAGGGCCGGGTCATCATCGACGAGGCGGCGTTCCACGATAATCTCGCAGGGCTCATCAAGGCGGCAATCGCGCTCCTCATGTGGGGCGGCCAAGTGCGGATCATCTCCACCCATTTCGGTGACTCGAATGAGTTCAATGAGATCATCAACGAAATCCGAGCCGGCCGGCTCGATTATAGCCTTCATAGGGTCACCCTAGACGAAGCGCTGGCCGAAGGGCTCTTCAAGCGCATCTGCCTGGTCAGGGGTAAGGAGTGGACGCCGGAAGCAGAGTCCGAGTGGCGCCAGAAGCTCATCAACTTCTATCGTGGTAATGCCGACGAGGAGCTTTTCTGCATCCCGAGCCAGGGAACCGGAGTCTATCTCTCCCGGGTCCTGATCGAGCGATGCATGAACGAAGCCCTCCCGGTTATCAAGTGGAGCTGTACCAATGAGTTCGCTACGCTCCCGGACGACGACCGGGCCAAGGCAGCCCTGGACTTCTGCGCGGCAGAGCTCAAGCCGCTCCTGGATCTGCTCCCCAAGGACCGCAAGCATTGTTTCGGCGAGGACTTCGCCCGTAACGCCAACCTGACCGTACTCTATCCCGGCACCATCACCGAGACCCTGCGGATTCGAGTCCCGTTCGTGATCGAACTGTTCAACGTGCCGTTCCGTGAACAGGAGCTGATCTGCTTTTACCTTCTCGACCGGTTGCCCCGCTTCCAGCATGGCGCCTTCGACTCTCGCGGTAATGGTCAGTATTTGGCCGAGCGCGCCATGCAGCGTTACGGGACCTCAAGGGTTACGCAGGTCATGCTGTCCGAGTCATGGTACCGGGACGAGATGCCCAAGTGGAAGGCCCATTTCGAGGACGGCACTATCGAGGTGCCGAAAAACGACGAGCACATCGACGATTATCGGGCAGTCAAGATGGTGCGCGGGGTGCCGAAGATCCCGGACAAGAAGACCGCCACTGGTGCGGACTCAGCCGCAGCAGGCATCGTTCGTCACGGCGACGCGGCAATTGCCAGTTGCATGATGGTGTTCGCCAGCCGTCAGGGCGGTGCTGAATACGCCTATCATCCAGTCCGCCCCGAGACCCTCGCCGATCTGCCCCGGCCGATCCGTACCACCCACGGCATAGGCAGACACCGGGGGTGCTGGTGATGGCCAGCAAGCGCGGCGTCCGGCGGCGAGAGTGCGGCCACAAGCGGCGGTACGACTCGCATGCGCAGGCTGAATCGGCCATATTCCTGGTCGTCCGCGCCGGCAAGAAGCGCGGGGGCTATCTGCACGTCTACCGCTGCAGGTTCTGCCGGGGTTGGCATTTCGGCCACGCCCCACGACGAAACAACCAAGGAGCCCGGTAATGTCCGTAACCCTGTATGACGCATGGAATCGCCCCATCCGCAAGGAGATGCTCGATAAGGAACTAGCGGCCCCGTCCATGACCGGGATCCGCTCCATCTGGAACCACTCGGCAGTCACCAGCGGCCTCACGCCTGAGCGACTGGCGGCTCTGCTGCGTAACGCCGCCGAAGGGGATGCGGATGACTACCTCACCCTGGCCGAGGAGATGGAGGAGCGAGACCCCCATTACGCAAGCGTACTCGGCACCAGGAAGCGGGCCGTGGCCCGGCTGCCCATCGTGGTGGAGGCTGCCAGCGATGATCCTGATGACGTGATGTTGGCCGATGAGACTCGCCTCCTGTTCCGTCGCCCCGGCACCAAGGGGATGGTCGAGGATTGCCTCGATGCCCTGGGCAAGGCGTATAGCGTGGTGGAGATCCTCTGGGACCGGTCGGCCACGCCGTGGCTGCCGGGCCGCTTCACGTGGCGCGATCCCAGATTTTTCCAGTTCGACCGTGCCACCCTGTCGACGCTGCGACTGAAGGACGAGGCGGACCTGATGAATGGCATCCCCCTGGAGCCATACAAGTTCATCGTCCATACCCCTCGCCTCAAGACCGGCGTGCCGATCAGGGGGGGGCTGGCGCGGCTGGCGGCCTGGACGTATGTATTCAAGAACTTCTCCATAAAAGACTGGATGGCGTTCTGTGAGGTGTTCGGGATGCCGTTGCGGGTGGGTAAGTATCGCCCTGGCGAAACCGAAGACAATATCGCCATCCTGCGGTCCGCCGTGGCCAATCTGGGCAGCGATGCCGCTGCCGTGATCCCGGAGGGGATGCTGATCGAGTTCGTGAAGGATTCCACGGCGAAAGGCGAAAGCCCTTTTGAACGAATCGCCGGCTGGTTCGACAAGCAGATGTCGAAGGCCATTCTCGGTCAGACCATGACCACGGATGACGGCTCATCGAGATCCCAGGCCCAGGTCCATGACGACGTGCGCCAGGATATCCGCGATGCCGACGCGGAGCAGTTGGCCGAGACTCTGGAACGGGATCTGGTCATTCCGTACATCCGGCTGAATCACGGCCCCCGGAAAGCCTATCCCCGCGTGGTCTTCCGCGAGCCGGAGCAGGCCGACATCCCGGTGCTCGCCGAGGCCCTGTCCAAACTGGTCCCTCTGGGGCTGCGGGTGGAGGCGTCTGAGGTACGGGACAAGATGGGGTTCTCCGACCCGGCGCCCGATGCCGAGTGCCTGGCCCCTCAGGGTATCATACCGGCCACGGCCACCAACCGCCAGGCGCCGCGTCACGCAGTCGGGCTCAACTCTGAGCAGTCCGCAGCCGCTCCGGACTCGGCCGACATTGTGGCTGCCCGGCTCAACCAGGACGCCATGACCGCCACCGATCCCTGGTTTGACCGGCTGCGGGAGCTGACCATGGAGGCAACTGATCTGACGGATCTGCGTGGCCGGATCGTCGAGGCGTTCGGCGATCTGGACGTGGCGGAGCTGGGCAACCTCATCGCCCAGGCGTGCGCCCTGGCAGACCTCTCCGGGCGGGCCGAAGTGAAGGACGGCAACTGATGACCGGGGCCGAGTTCGAAAAGACCTTCAAGCTGGGGTTCACCGAGGCAAGCGCCTTCTTCAGGGGGAAGCTCAATATCCCCACCGATCAGTGGGACGACCTGTGGAAGGACCAGCACGCCAAGGGGTTCATGGTGGCGGGTGCCAATAAGGCGGAGCTGTTGACCGATTTCCGGAACGCCGTGCAGAAATCCGTGGACGGGGACATGACCCTGCGGGAGTTCCAGGAGCGTTTTGACGAGGTCGTGAAGACGCACGGCTGGAGCTACAACGGTAGCCGCAACTGGCGCAGCGCCCTCATCTACAACACCAACGTCCGCACGGCCTACATGGCCGGCCGTTGGCGCCAGCTGACCGAGCCGGACACTCTGATGCCCTATCTGGTCTATCGCCATGCGGACGGGGTGCTGCACCCCCGGCCCCTACATGTGGCCTGGGACGGGTTGACGCTGCCGAAGGCCTCCCCGTTCTGGCGGACCCACTATCCGCCCAATGGCTGGGGGTGTCACTGCAAGGTGTTTGCGGCCTCCCAGGCGGAATACGAGGCGGCCCGGGCGATAGGGAAGGGCACGGCGCCGGCTGAAGTGGTGGATCTCAGAACCGGCGCCCCCCTCGGGATCGATTATGGCTGGGACTACAACGTGGGGATGGCGGCGGACCGGTCGTATCAGATCCTCGGAGAGAAATTCGAGCGACTGCCCAGCGACATCGCCCGGGCGTGGATGAAAGAGCACGTGTCGGGTCCGGCCTTTGAGCGGTTCATCGAGGGGAAGATCGGTGGCGAGTTTCCGGTGGCGGTGCTGAACCCCGCCGACATGGAAGCGCTCGGCACGAAGGCGCAGTCGGTCTGGTTCTCCCAGCAAACGCTGCTCGAGCACCTGGACCGGCATCCGGAGATCGGCCTGGAGGATTACCGTCTGATCCCGGAAATCCTCGACCAGGGCGAGGTGTATCAGCGTGACGACGTGCGGCTGATCTATCTGTACCGGGGAGAGCGCCTGTATCGGGCGGGGCTCAAGAAGACGGCGGACGACCGGGAGAACTATTTCCTGACGCTGTTCGAAACCTCTGACGAGAAGGCGAAGCGCGAGGTGGTGGGCAAATACGAAAGGATCCGCTGATCCGGTTGTGGGTCGCCATCTCCACTAGCGCTCATCATCGGGTTGCCCCGACGGCGTCGGCAGGCTATTGCCGATCTACCGGTCAACGGATCCTACAGGTTGATTATAGCGAGGTTGTCGAGAAACGCCAATGCAAATTACCGCCCGGGCACATGACGATGAGGTGAGACGCCTGATGGAAAGGGTGGCGGCACGTTACGGCAACCTCCGCCCGGTCTGGCGTGACGTGGGCGAGGAGTACACCCGCCGGGTCGACGACCGTTTCGTGAGCCAGACCGACCCGGACGGAAACCGGTGGCTGCCGACCAAGGTCATCTCCAGCTATCTCGGCTACGTCGGCACCGCCAAGGGAGCGACGCGACGAAGCGCATACACGAAGGATGGCCGGTGGCGGGCCGCTTTCAGCCGCTACCTGGAGAACAAGAAAACGCTCCAGCTCACCGGGGCGCTGAGGGGCGACATCCACTACCAGTACGACGCCTCCAGCGTGATCATCGGCACCAGTGGTCGCGTACCGTACGCCGGCATTCACCAGTTCGGCGGCATGGCGGGGCGTGGGCGCAGGGTCCGCATCCCGGCCCGGTCGTATCTGGCCCGCAACGCGGGCGATGGGATGGAGGTTTCGCCCCGGGATCGCGACATGGTCATTTTGAGGATCGCGGCCTATCTCCAGAATTGATGTTCTGGCCGCCAAATTTGCCCTGTGGCTGTTTCGGTATGCCGTGGTCCGCGCTCCGACCCAAAAACGGACCACGCGCGACGTTAAACGCCAATTAAAGATGGTTTTGAAATTGGTCCCAGAGTGACCCGGTAGTTTTTGAAGGGGTTCAACGGACAGGGGGGCACCCCCTGGTGTACGGTGCGGACATCGCACCGTATCGGAGGAAGTATGAAGGTATTGCCAATGGACAGTATGCTCGCCGTTGCCCTGAATAGCATGTCTGACGGGCTCGATACAGTGATTGTGGCTCTCAACTTCGAGTTATCGGGGGACGCTCCGCCTGCCGAGTTGATGCTCATTCCCGCTGGGTTGCGGGTTGAGGGGCGTGACGGGCGGGCGTGGTATAACCGCAACCCCCAAGGGGTTGTCGATTTTTTCCGGGCGAGGGGGCTCAAAATCCCCATCGACATCGAACATGCAACGGAGCTCAAAGCCCCGAGGGGTGAGCCTGCCCCAGCTATGGCCTGGGGGTTTGACCTTGAGGCGCGGCCCGATGGTTCTATCTGGGCAAAGACCGAGTGGAACCCGCGAGGTGTAGAGCTGTGGACAAATAGGGAATATTCCTACTATTCCCCGGCCATTATCTACGACCGTCGAACCATGGATATCGTCGGCATCAAGAGTGTCGGGCTCACTAATACGCCGAATTTTCAGATACCCGCCCTGAATCATGAGGGCGCACCACAAGGAGGATTACTCATGACACTCGAAGAGCTCTTGTCCGTTCTCGGGCTCCCGGCGGGAACGTCGTTCGCCGCCGCGCTCAACCACATCGCCCAGATGAAGGCAAATCTGGCTGCGGCCCTGAACCGGGCCGAAACTCCGCCACTCGACAGGTTTGTCCCGAAGGCCGACTACGATTTGGCCGTCAATCGAGCCAGTGAGGCAGAGGGAAAGCTGGCAGCCCATGCGAAAGAAGTACTGGAAACCGCCATCAATACCGAGATCGATGCGGCCCTCAAGGCCGGCAAAATCACCCCGGCCACCAAGGACTATCACGTCGCCCAGTGCCGGCAGGAGGGTGGCCTGGAGCGGTTCAAGGCGTTTGTGGCCGCTGCCCCCACGGTTGCCGCCGACAGCGGACTGGACGGCAAAAAGCCCGAGGACGGCGCCACGGCCCTGAACGCCGAAGAGGCGAAGATCGCCGCCATGTTCGGCAACTCGGCCGAGGACATCAAGAAGTACGGCGCGTAACCCCTTACTCATTCAGGAGGAGACATCATGCTCGCAGCTGACAGAAACACCCCCATGAAGGACGGCGAAGTGGTGGCTGTGGCCATGGCGGCCAATGCCAAAATATTCGCCGGCGCCCTCACGGTGGCCAACGCCACCGGCTACGCCGCCCCCGGCTCCACCGCCACCACCCTGACCTATCTCGGCCGGGCCGAAGAGTACAAGGACAACGCCGGCGGTGCGGACGGCGCCATGACGATCCTGGTCCGCCGGAAAAAGGCGTTCAAGTGGAAGAACGCCGCCGCTGACCTCGTCACCCAGGCCGAACTCGGCAAAACCTGCTACATCGTCGATGACGAGACCGTGGCCAAGACCAACGGCGGCAATACCCGCTCCGCCGCCGGCAAGGTCATCGGTGTCGAGAGCGACGGCGTCTGGGTCGAATAACTGTTCTCACGTATCCAAGGAGGCTTTTACCATGAAGAAACTCACCTCGTTCCTCGGACTGCTCGGGCTATTCGCCCTGGCGGTCATCCTCTGCCCGGCAAAAGCCGTGGTGCTGGCCCACGATGCCGGTCCCAGGGTTCTGCCGTTTATCGGCCTTGGCGGCCTGATCGTCAATGCCGGGACTCTGCAAAATATTTTCACCAACCTGAAGGCAACCTTCAACAAGGCGTTCGAAGCGGCGCCCAGCACGTGGGAAAAGATCGCCATGAAGGTTACGTCCACCGGCAGCCAGAACGATTACGCATGGCTGGAGAACTTCCCCAAAATGCGTCGCTGGGTCGGCGACAAGGTCATGAAGGCCCTGAAGGCCGGTAAGTACGTGCTGGTTAACGAAGACTTCGAGGCGACCGTCAGCGTCAAGCGCAACCACATTGAAGACGACAATCTTGGTATCTATGGCCCCCAGGCCCAGAGCGCCGGTTTCTCCGCCAAGCAGTGGCCGGATGAGCTGGTGATGGAAAAGGTGAACGGCGCATTTACCACTGTCTGCTTTGACGGCCAGTATTTCTGCGACACGGACCACCCCGGCATCGATCCCGTCACCGGTGCGGCCGTCAGTGTCAGCAATAAGGGCACGGCCGCTCTATCTTGCGCCTCACTGGCAGCGGCTCAGGCAAGCCTCGGCGCCGCGAGGACAGCCATGAAAAAATTCCGGGACGATGAGGGGCGCCCCCTGAACATAACCCCGAACGTTCTGTTGGTCCCGCCCGCGCTTGAGGACACTGCCAGCGTGCTTGCCAATAACGAGCGCCTGGAGGACGGCAAGCAGAACCCCTACAAGGGGACGTTCGCCGTGGTCTGCGATGCTCGACTGACGAGTGACACCGCATGGTTCCTGCTCGACACCACCAAACCGGTCAGGCCCTTTATCTTCCAGGAGCGCAAGGGCGCCAACTTCGTCCAGCAGACCGATATGAGTGCTGACGACGTCTTCAAGCGTGGCGAGTTCAACTTCGGCGTTGAGGCCCGTGGTGCCGCCGGCTACGGTTTCTGGCAGCTCTGTTACGGCAGCACCGGTCAGGGGTAACCGGTGGCGGTTGATTGAATAAGCCCGAGCGGGGTCGGCCAGCCGGCCCCGCATAACCAAGGAGACCATCTATGATTCGCATTACATCCAAGCAGGCCGGCTTCCGCCGGTGCGGGGTGGCTCACCCGGCCGAGCCGACCGACTATCCCGACGACCGCTTCACCGCGAAGGATCTTGCGGTCCTCAAGGCCGAACCGATGCTCGTGGTCGAGGAGATCGCCGAGGAGAAAGAGCCCGGACAGAAGGGCAAGAAGTAGCCGGGAGGCCGGGGGCGGCACTGCCGCTCCCGGTTCGTGTGAACCATGTACTGCACTCAGACCGATATCGAACAACGCCGTATCTCGACCGCCACGCTGATCCAACTGACCGACGACGCCGACACCGGGGCGGTGGACGCCGGTGTGGTGGCCGGGGCCATCACCGAAGCGGCCGGGATGGTGGACGGGTTTCTCCGGGGGCGGTACCCGCTGCCCCTGAACCCGGTGCCGGAGATCATCACCACCATCGCCCTGGATGTTTCGGTGTACTACCTCTATGCCCGCAAGCCCGAGTTTGATCCGCCCGAGGCGGTAAGCGATCGCTACAAGTCTGCTGTGGCCCTCCTGCAGCGCATCCAGGATGGCAAAATGCCGCTCTATGAAACATCCGCCCCCCCGGCCACCGGCCCCTCGGTCGTGTCGTATTCCGGTCCGGAGCGACTGTTCAGTCGCAAAACTC
Source organism: Geobacter sp. PheSNFMC (assembly GCF_059620965.1). Lineage (NCBI taxonomy): Bacteria > Pseudomonadati > Thermodesulfobacteriota > Desulfuromonadia > Geobacterales > Geobacteraceae > Geobacter > Geobacter sp. PheSNFMC. Next base: position 11,703 of record NZ_JCAMRN010000050.1, on the reverse strand, counting down.
TGAGAGGCTTCTGATGCTGACCGAGATCCAGAACGACATCCTCGCAGCCCTGGACGATATCCAGACGAACGGATCCCCGGTGTTCCGGGAGCGGGGCATCTGGCAAGGCGAGCTGGAAGAGGTGGTGAAAGTGGTGCAGAAGCTCCCCTCGACCCACGTGGCCCTGGCAGGGGGGCTTTTTGGCCCGGGGCGCACCATCCCCTCCACGGCTGCGCCGTGCCGGATGGGGTGGGATGTGATCGTGGTCTATCAGTGCCTGCAGGATCGTCGGGTTGCAGCCGACCAGGGGTATGGGCTCATCGAGGCGGTGGTGAAAAAGCTCACCGGACTCAAGACCCAAGGGGGCGTGCTCTGGCCCGAAACGTTTGACCTGGTTGCCACCATTAATGGCAAAAGCGCCTATGCGGTGCGATTTGCCCTGGAAAGGGAGATTAAATGAAATACGTCTACTACACCGATGGCCCGGACACGATCACCGCGGGGATCGCCGGGGCATTTGCCCGGGGAAGGGCCAAGCCGGTATCAACCCGGGTGGCTGATCTGCTTCTCGCCCGGCCGGAATTCCGCGAGGCGGGTCCCGATACCCCGCGCGACGATACCCAGGATATCGCAGCCCTTGAGGCCGCCGCCAGAGAGGCCGACGCGGCGGACGAAAAGGCGGCCCGGGAACGAACCGCAGCTGACAAGGCGTCGGCAAAAAAAGCAGGCACCAAGGAGGTAACTGATGGAACAAGCATCGGGCGGTAACGCTCGCATAGTCATCTCTGGGGCGGAAACCACGCGGGGTGTAATCCCTGTTACGCCCGCCGGGCTCGTCATGCCGTTCGAGAGCGAGTCCCTGGGGCGAAAGACCGAGCTCCTGAAGTCGAACATCATCCGCAGTAGTCGCAACGCCTCTAAGCCCTCCAGGGGTAAACGCGAAGTCTCCGGCAACATCAAGACGGAGCTCTCTCCGACGATGGGGCGGCAACTGCTCATGGGGTATGGCTCGGTGGTTACGGCCGGCGCCGGGCCGTCCTATACCCACACATTCAAAATCGGCCAGTCCCTGCCGTATCACACCATCGAGAAGGGCTTCACGGATCTGGAGAAGTATTTCCGGTACCTGGGGTGCAAGTGCAACAAGGTGGGATACGAGGTCAACCCCTCCGGGGTCCTGCCGCTGGACATGGATTTTATGGGGATGGACCGTCTGATCGAGACGGAGTCATTTGACCCGGTCGCGGTTGACCTGGGTCATGATGCCTGGGAGGCGTTCGAGGCGGCGATCAAGGTCGGCGGCAACGTCATCGATACCGTGTCTGCCGTCAAATGGTCCCTGGAGAACAACCTGGACGGGGATGTCTACTGCATTGGTGGTGGCGGCAAACGCTACAGCATACCCGAGGGGGCAACGGTGATCTCCGGGAGCATCACGGTCCTGTTCGACTCGGTTGCGCTGTTGGAGGCAGCGACCAACGGCACCGAGAACAGCCTGGAATTCAGCCTCTCCCGGGGCACTGGTGACGGTACTGCGGGTAATGAAAAGCTCACCCAAACGTTTGACGAGCTGATCTTTCAGGAGCAGGACCCCATCATCAAGGACAAAAAGGGCATCCTTCTGGAACTGCCCTGGACCGCGTACTGGAACAACGGCCCCAATGGCACGAGCGCCATGGCGGTGCTCAAAAACACCCAGGCGACGCTGTAGCTATCATCGGCACTGAAAGGAGGCCATATGGCCCTGGCAGCACTCAACACGAAATCCGCCGCAGAACGCGGTGTCAAGATCGATATTCTCCACCCCGTGACCGGGCTCCCCCTGGGGATCCGGTTCACGGTGCTCGGTGTCGATTCGGCGGCCTGCCGGAAGATCAGCCGCGAGCGGTCTGAAAGGCGAATTGAACGAGCCAAGAAGAACCGGGGGCAGGCACCGATCATGACGGCCGAGGAGATCGAGGCCGAGGCGCTGGAGCTCCTGGTAGGATGCACCACCGGCTGGGACCGTGACGTGACGGATGCCGAGGGGAACGTCATCGACGTCCAGCCGACCATCGAGCTGAACGAGGGAGAGTATCTGGAGTTCACCCCCGAGAATGCCCGCCGGATATATGCCGACGCCGGGTTCGCCTGGCTGCGGGAGCAGGTTGACCGGGAGATCGGGGACCGCCGGAATTTTTTGCCGAGCTAGCCGCCGGTCTGGCAGCGGTTGCCCAGTGGCGGGTGAGCTATGACGCCCCCGGGAAGGACGGCTGTACCGCGCGGCAGCACCTGGAGCGAATCTGGAAACAGACCGGTAGAAAGCCGGCGCTCCTGGAGGATGAGCCGGCGCTTCATCCGGCGGTTGAGCACATCTGGTCATGGTTCAACCAGTTAAGTGGAACAAGAGGGGGCGGGTTCGGCCCCGCCCCCATTACCTTCCAGGAGATCGACGCCTGGGCTCGACTCACAGACTCACGGCCCACCCCCTGGGAGATCGAGCAGCTCCTCCGGCTGGATCATATCTGGCTGAGTGAAACGGCAAAGCGGATCGAGACACAGGCAACCCCGAAGACGACCCCGAAGAAATAGCTTCAACACGAGTTGAAAGAGAGTTTATGGCTGACGCGCTTGCAAAACTAAAGGTCATGTTCGAATCCTCCGGGGCCGGGGTGGTTGTGGATGACGCGCGTCGGATTGATAACGCTACCTCGCAACTGTCGGCTACCCAACGCAGTCTGGCCGCAGCCGCAAAGGTGGCCGGCACAGCGTTGGCCGGCTACAAGCTGGCCCAGATCATTGAGGACGTAACTCTCCTGGCTGCCCGGAATGAAACCCTGGGCGTCGTCATGGGAGTGGTCGGCAACAATATCGGCTACACGCGAGCCGAAGTCGGCGCCTATGCCCGAGACGTGGCCAAGATGGGTATCACGGTCGAGCAATCCCGGCTGAGTGTCACCCGCATGGCCCAGGCGAATCTCGATCTGGCCCAGACGTCGGCCCTGGCCAGGACGGCCCAGAACGCGGCCGTTATCGCCAACATGAATTCCTCTCAAGCCCTGGAAGGGATCATGCACGGGATTACGACGCTGCAGCCGGAGATCCTGCGCACCTATGGCCTCATCGTCAATTTCGAGGCCGCATACAAAAGTTTTGCCGAAGCCAATTTCACCACGGTCGACGCTTTATCCCAGCAGCAGAAACAGCAGATCGCCCTGAACGAAGTCCTGAAGGCCGGGCAGGGGATTCAGGGTGCCTACGAGGCATCCCTGGGAACCGTCGGGAAGGCCCTGGCGTCCCTCAAGCGCTATGTCGAAGACGATAAGGCGGCGATGGGTGAGCTGTTCACCCCGGCCCTCAAAGTTGTGGTCGACGAGATCACGGCAACCCTCAAGCGTTTGGGGGGCTGGTTCGTTGAAAACCGTACCGAGATCACCGAGTGGGGCCAGAGTTTTGCCGGAGTGGTCAGTATGTCGCTCGGGGTGGCTCGGGACGGAATGGACATTTTTCTCGCGGTTGCCGGCACTGCCCCCGGGGTGCTCAGTGCTATCGCCCAGAACACCGATCTGGTCGTAATTGCCCTTACGGCCATGACCGGCCCGCAGGTGATAAACGGCGTGGTGGCCCTCGTGGCGTATCTGGGTGAGCTGAAGGCGGCAGCCGTGGCCGCCCAGGGTGCGCTTCTCGCCGCCAACGCCGCCAGCGCCGTGGGCGGTCTGGCTGCCGGCATCACCGCCCTGGGGGCCGGGTCGACGTTTGCCCTGGCGACTGCCGTAGGCGGCGCGTTCTACATGGCTACCAAGTCGGCCATGCAGGGGGTTCAGACGCTGACTGGCCTTGAGCTCGACGGCGGGAAGGCTGCGTACGAAGAGGCCATGGCCCGTGATGCTGAAGCCTCTAAGCGCCTGGATGCCGCCATGAAGAAGCGGGCCGAGTATGAAGAGCAGAAAAAGGTCTGGGACGGCAAGTTCCAGGTCGCCATCAAGCAGTACGAGGCCCAGGAAGAGGCCCGCCGCCGGCTGGACGACAAGCTCGCTGACGAACGCCGGGCGCTGGCTGAGGCGGAGATGCGGAACAACCTGGCTCTGACCCGGCGGGAGGGGGAGCTGCAACTGGCCGCCCTGGAGGCGAGCTATAGCCAGGGGCTCGTCGGCATCCGTGACTACCATGAGGCGCGGTTGGGGATCGTCCGGGCCAGTGCCGATGCAGAGCTTGCGTACCTGGTGCAGCGCCAGGGAGAAGTGCAGGCCCTCCTCGATAAAGAAAAGGACCCCGAGGGGCAACTGAAGCTCCAGAAGCAGCTCCTGGACGTCCAGAAGGAGCAGAGTGAAGTAACCATGTCGCTCGGCAAGGACCAGGTAAAGGCGGGTCAGGAATACGCCGACGCGCTGGAGCGCCAGCGCACCGAGATCCTATCGATCAATGATGCCACCCAGCAGAGCTACCAGTCGCTGTTGAGCGTTCTGGGGGTGCGGCGGGAGATCGTCGACGTTCTGTCATTCGAGTATGAGTCCGCCCGGCAGGTGGCCGATATCCAGCACGAGATCGAGCGGAGCATGGCCGACCCGGCAAAACTTTCGGCCCTCCAGGCCCAGCTCGACATGGAGAACGAGCTGGCGGCCGCCAAGCGGGCGCAGTTGCAGGCGACCCTGGAGATCTCTCTACAGAACGAGCAGTTCGCCCTGGAACAGCAACGGATCACGCTCCTGCAGAAGCAAGGGCTGGAAGAAGAGGCGTTCCAGCGGCAGCAGGCCCTGGATCTCCTGCGGGCGGAGACCGATTACCGGCAGAAGATGGTCGACTACCAGAACGAGCTCAACGCCGCCACCCAGGCAGGTCTCGAAAAAGCCGCGACCCTGATCCGGCAGAACATGTCGATGTATCAGGAGCTCTACCAGCAGACGGTCTCCGAGATCAATTCGCGCGCGTTCAGCCCGGCGGCAACGTCGGGCGGCGGATCCAGCACAACGAACTGGAGCGGGCTGGCCGGCACGTATACCCGCACGGTGGGTACGGTGGGTACGTCCTGGGGGGCCGCGATCAAACGGCGGCAGGACGAGGAGGCGGCAGCAGCGGCAGCGGCGGCCGAGGCATGGCAAAAGGCCCGCGAGGCGGCAATCACCATGGCCGATGACCTGTCGGTCCGGCTCCTGAAGGTCACCGGCCGGGCAGAAGAAGCCTCTATCCAGAAGCTCGTCATAGACCAGGAGGCGGAGCTCAAAAAGGCCCGCGAGGCCGGGCTCGACACGACGCAGCTCCTGGCTGTGCAGCAACTCGAATACAACAAGGTCGTGCTCGATATCCAGAAAGAGGCCAACGACAAAGCCCAGGCCGCTCATGAGGCATACCTCAAGGCTCAAGCCGAGGCAGAGGGGCGCTATTACGGCACCGGACTCGACCTCCTGAAGCATCTGGCAGATGAGGCCCAAAACGTATTCGAGGAGACCAAGAGCCAGCTGGAGGCGTCGCTCCAGGACTATGCGACATCGATTTCGGATGTCCTGGGTGAAGTGACTGACACCATTCGTTCCCTGGAACAAGCGGCTACCGACCTGCGGGCCACGGCAACGCGGCTTCTCGGCGGGTCAGATTCAATCCTCTCTCCGGAGCAGAAATACCTCCAGGCCCGGCTGGCATATACCACCACCGCCACCGCAGCCATGGGGGGCGATCTCGATGCGCTGCAGCGACTCGGCGGGCTGGCCGAGGCGTTCATCGCTGCCTCGCGCTCCTACTATGCCTCGGGCAGCGCCTATGCGACCGATTTCAGCGCAGTCCAGGACGTGCTCTCCGCCGCTGCGGCCAAGGCCGACGAGCTGGGCGCCAATCTCGACCCACAGGTGGACTTGCTCACCCGGCAGCTCGATGTCCTCGCGGCGATCCGCGACGCGATCAAGGTCGACAACATGCAGGCCCTCCAGGAGCAGTTGGGACAACTGGAGGCGAACAATACCGCCCTGGCAGCATTGACGGCTACCACGAGCGGGGTGGGTACCGCGGTCACGACGGGTACCGGCGGTGTCTCCACCCTACTGGATCAGTACAAGAGCACGTATATCGCCAAGCAGGACGCGGCGCACGTTGTCCTCGGCACCACGGCGGCCAATGCCTACAACACGTGGTTGGAGGCGAAGAACACCGCCGATCGGGTCAGCGGTATCAGTACGGTCGCCACCAATACCGGGGCGCTCTCGGGGATCAATACTGCGGTCGGGGCAACGGCCTCGAACACCGGGAACATGTACGCCGGGCAACGGCTCGGCAGGCTCAAGGAGTCAGTGGAAACCGTTACTGGTGTGACCAGCTACAACCCTGTTGCCGGTGTAACCCAGTGGTATCCGACCACCAAGGTCCAATACACCTATTACGCCCGAGGCGGTGTCTACCCGGGTGGCCTCGCGGTAATGGGCGAGGAAGGTCCCGAGCTGGTCGACTCGTCTCCCGGGTATGTCTACACGGCCCAGGAGACGCGCGAGATCCTTCAGCGAGTCAAATCGTCGGGCGACAACGCCGAAGCGGTGGCCGAGCTGAAGGGGATGAACGCCGAGCTGCGGGAGCAGAACCGTCAACTGGCGGCTGCGGTGGCCACGCTGCAGGCCGGATTCAATGAGTTGATCAGGGGCAACAAAGGTCTCGACCGGCGGCTGCAGGGCCTGGAAAGCAAGGCCCGTCTGGCGGCGGCATAGGGGGTGGCATGATTGACGAGCCTGTAATTTATCTGGTGGAGCTGACCTGTTACGTGCCCGGGGAAGGGGTGCAGGTCCTGCGGTTTTCAAGCGGGTCGGGCTATGTGTCGGCGCCGTCCGACAATCCCTCCAATACGTGGTACGAGCCCCGCGTTTCTCAGCCGGGGTTGTTCCGTCAGGACATGTATCGCGAGGGGGCAACGGGCGGCTCGAGCCGGGGCGGTCACGGGGAAATCGTCCTGGTGAATGGGGCAGGGGAGCTGGATGCCCTGATTGATTATGGGTTTGACGGTCGCGCCGTGGTGGTGCGGGAAGGGCGCCCTTCGTGGCCATTGTCACAGTTCGCCGTGGTGATCACCGGCACAGCGGAACAGCCTGTGGTGTCGTGGGATACTGTAACCATCCGCCTGCGCGACAGGGCCGCCGAACTGGCGGGTCCTGTGCAGCCGAACCGCTATGCTGGAGACAATGTCCTGCCCGGCGGCATCGAGGGCACGGCGGAGCTGAAGGGGAAGGCAAAGCCCAGGCTGCTGGGGGTGTGTAATAACGTTACCCCGCCCTGCGTGAATACCAGCCGCCTGATTTATCAGGTCAACGATGGCCCTGTGATCGCCGTGTCTGCCGTCTATGACAGCGGGGTACCCCTGACCCCCGAAACTGCCGACTATATCGATCAGGCCCATATGGAGTCACAAGCTCCTGAGCCGGGTACGTACCGGGTGTGGCCGGGGGGTGGCTGTTTCCGCCTGGGGGCCACCCCGGCTGGTCAGATCACCTGTGACGCGAGGTCGGTGGCTGCATCGCTCGATATCGCGCCATCGTCATTATCCGTTGTCAGAGGGACCCTGGTGTCCGGGACGGTCGAGGACCTGGCCGAGAATGATGGTGCTGATGTCCTTGTGGCGGCGGCATTGGATAAATCGCGGTATTTATTGTCCGTTGAAGTTGGGTTCAACGGCGTTACGGGGTTGGATGCCGTCAAGCTCTCTGCGGGCGTGAGCTCCGCCGATCCGGCAAATTCAGTCTGGGTGGGAATCTGGAACTGGCCGTTGAACAGGTATGATCAGTTTGAGCGGATCTATGCCGGCGCTGGTGAGATCACTGTGTGGCCAGTGCCAGACGCGTCATACCTCCAGGGCGGCCGTGTGTTGCTGTATTTTTCAACCTCCGGGTTGCCGTACACCAGCCATTCGCTGCATATTTCACACGCGGTGTTGCGGAGATCAGAGGCGAGTCGGCAAACCGCAGGACAGATATTTAAGTTGCTGGCGGCGGAAAAACTGGGGTCGGCTGCGATTATTGAGCAATCGATCAACGATCTGGACCGAGCGGCTCCATATCGGGTGGGGCTGTATACCGGCACCGATGACAAGGACACGTCGACATGCCTCGATGAACTGGCTGCCAGCGTGGGGGCGTGGTGGGGGTTCGATAATGCGGGGTCGTTCTGGGCGAAGCAGTTGCAGGCGCCTGACCCGCTCAATGCGGTAATGCTGCTGACACAGTCGGCGGGTAGCGGCATCGAGCGGCTGGCAACCGCCGATAGCGACCGAGGCGTGCCGGTCTGGCGGGTGAATATCGACTATGCCAAGAACTGGACTGTGCAGACCAGTGGGTTGGCGGGCAGTGTCGGCAATGGCACCATCCTCGTGGATGGCCCTGTGGCGACTATTCCTCTGGATCGAGCGGCCCAGTTGGCTATGGAGTTTCATCGGGAAACAGCCGTCGATGAGGCTGTGCGGGACAAGCATCGGCTGGCCCCTGAGATGACGGCGAAGACTCTGCTGGTGGATCGTAGCGATGCGGTTGTTGAGGCGGCCCGGCAGTTGTCAATGCGCTCGGTGCGCCGCGATCTGCTCCGGGTACCGGTTTCCCTGGATGAAATCGTGCCGTTTCAATCCGGATTCTGGGACCTGGAGGCGGGAGCAAGTCTGCCGTACCCCCTGCACTCGCCCGGCTCGATTGTTGACTCAGGCAAGTTCTATGTAATAGGGGGTGTGGGGTCAGGCTCGACTCCATTGGGATCGACCCTCGTGCTCGACCTCGCGGCATCTGGGGCTGCGTGGAGTGTGAGCAGGATCCCCGACATGGCAAGTGCCAGATATCGGATGGGCGTTGCAGTGGTGGATGTGTTCCTCTATGTGTTGGGTGGATATTTGTCTCCAGGTAACTGGAGTCGGCAAGTTTTGAGGACTACCCCCTCCAGCACTAATCCCGTGTGGGCTACGGCCGGCACGTGGGATCTGCCCCTGGGTGGCGACCTGCGGGCCTGGGGGGCGGAGTGGAGCTATATCTATGCACTATTGGCAGATGGGACCGCAGCCCGAATGAACAATGTGAACCCTGGCGGGGGGTGGCAGTTGTTGACTCCATTCCCCGCGGCGGCACCCTATCAGCAAGGGGCGGTCGTCAACGGTTACTGGTACGTTTGTGGCTCCGTGGAAGGGGTTACTGCGACGTACCGCCTCGACTTGTCAGCCCCCACTGGACCGTGGGAGCGACTGGCGGACCTGCCCACGACGCTCGCCGATCTGTATCTGGTGGGGGTGGGGGCTACGGTATGCGTTCTGGGTGCCACTAAGACCTATCGGCTGGACACCGAGAATCTGAGTGCGGGCTGGGATGATCTGGGGATCGCTGACCTGCCTGCAAGTCATACGCTGATGGGGGTTGGCGTCTGGGGCGATACCATTGTTACGGCCGGTGGCACATCTACCGGTTCTGACTGTCTGTCTGGGATGATGATCTGGCAGGCAACGGACGTATCCCAAGATATATCGAGGCTCTACGACATGGGTCGGACGGTCATGCTGGATATGCCTCGCTATGGGTACTCCGGCGGCCGCGCCATGCGAATTATCGGCACCGAGGCGGATTATCGGGCGCGGACCATGAAGTTGGATCTGTGGGGGTGATGGCGTGACGATATTGGCGTTTCCGGATTGGATTACGATACCGCCTGCGTCAATCACTGGGGGGGCGTGGAGCCCGTCGCTGCCGCTGGCGAACCTCCAGGATCAGCATCTCAAAAAGGTGGCCCGGTCAACGAATACTCTGGCCACCTCAACCAAGTTCGTGGTTGACCTGGGCTCACCTCGCCCGGTGCGTGTCGTAGCTCTCCTGGGCCACAACATTTCGAGGTCTGGCGAAGTAAGGGTGAGGGCGTACGCCGACGCGGGCCTGACTGCCCTGCTGTATGATACCGGTGTTCAAGGTGCGTGGCCGGGCTCGTTCTCCGATTACGAGGTGATGGTATACCCCCACCATTGGATCCGGCCCATCACCGAGACTGCTGCTCGGTGGTGGCAGGTCGAAATAGCGGATACCGGCAACCCGGCCGGTTACGTCGAGCTGGGCAGATGCTGGCTGGGGTCAGCCTTCGAACCGGCCACCCCTATTGTGTACGGTGCGTCACTCGGCTACGAGAGCGCCGACGAGGTGAACGAAGATGTGGGCGATATCGATTGGGTGGTGATCCGGACTCCTCGTCGGCGAGCGGTCATCACGTTCCCCGAGCTCACCGTAGAGGAGAAGCGGGCGGCCCTGATCATGCAGAAGGTTCTCGGCAAGCATGCTGAGTTGCTATTTGTGATGGATTCTAACCAGGACGCCGAGGATATGCTCCTGCAGGCGTTCCCCGCCAAGGTGAGGGCGGCATCGCCCCTATCATACCCGCGGTATAATGCCGTGGAAATGCCGCTAGAGCTCAAGGAAATCGTTTAAGGAGGGTGTGTTATGAAAAAGTTGATCGTTATCCTGCTGCTGGCTGTGGTTGCCCTGGCGGCACATGCAGCCGGTCCGCGGCAATATTACGACTATCCCGATGCAACTCGACTCCGCGACGGCTCCCGGATGCTGATTTACGACAACCTGTCGGGGAATCGCAATATCACGGGGGCGAAGCTGAAGGAGGAGCTGTCATCCTCGCCGGTCGTACTCCATGCCGTGGCCACTCCCGGCAGTTCGCCGCTAAAGAAGCAGGCGGGGGCGGCAGACGGTCCCTATGTCCGGCAGGTTGAGCTGAGGGACTCTACCGGCACCATTACGATGTGGATTAACGCCTCTGGCCAAATGATATTCGGTCGGCCGGCGCCCCTGTCGGTGGTGAGCGTATCCCCGGCGAATGGGGCAATAGACGTGCCCACGAGCACGATCCCTGTGGTGACTCTGAATAAGTCCACGGCCGATGTCACTATCTCCAGCCTATACATATCCGGCAGCGGTGTCGTGCCGGTGGGTTATGATTACACCAGTTTCACGGTGTGGGCGATCCCCGTGCCCCTGGCTCCGAACACTACCTATACAATCAAATTCGAGCGCCAGATGATCGTCCAGACCGATGGTGAGACCACCAGTAGCTGCGGCACTGCCATGACCGACGTGTCCGGTATCTGCACGTCGACGTTCACGACTGCGCCGTAAGCGTGTTCAAGAGAGAGAAAGAGAGCAGCGGTCAGCAGGTGGATTTGAAGGGGTATAAAAGGCATGTTCAATAGGACCAAAACAAGTCCATTTTTGAAGCCGGTGGCGGTGCCAAACCGGGCGCAAAATTCATGGCACTGGCCAGCCTTTTATTGATAAAGTTCAGTGCCAAACCAAGCGCGTATTGGTGCCAAACCTCGCGCCGGGCTACACCTTTAGTCCGACAGCGGTGAAATGGCGGGTCTCAGGCTATCCTTCAACGCACATCATAAACTTTACATAATATATCTTATGGGACGTAAATAACGTCTGGAGGTGACACCATGAAAAGCACCGCAACATCCCCCGTCGATCACTCCCCTGAACGGATCACCGTCGAGCTTGTCGAGTGGCCCTATGCTCACGACTGCGGCAACAACGTCGAAACCTACGACATCACGCATTGGTCTCCGGAACAACGGCGAAACCTCCACGCCTTCCTCGAATCCAACGGCGCTGTCCGCACTCCTGCGGATATCGTCGAATGAACATCAATGCGGTGAATCACCGCCCTTTCTTCGGTGTCGTGCCGTCGCTCCCAGCGGCTCCAGCGGGGGCGGCGGCATGGCAACAGCCGTGGCCGGTTGTGCCGGCCACG